>NZ_DAKC01000053.1:0-28991 GCF_002496465.1 Methanosaeta sp. UBA356
AATTCAGAGCGGGATATGATCTTCTATGGCGCTCCTCTGCTTATTTTCATCAGCGTTAAAAAGAGTCCCAATCCCCTGTGGAGGGTGGTGAATTTCTTAGACTGCGGCCTCGCTGCGCAGAATATGTTTCTCTTCGCCTTCCAGGAGGGGCTGGGAAGCTGCTTCATCGGATTTGCCGATCACTTGAACCATGTTCCGGAATCTCTGGCCCAGATCGGAATTCCCGAGGACCACGAGCTCATGGCCCCGCTGATCTTCGGCTATCCAAAGGAGGTCCCGGAGGCAATGCCAAGGGAGGCGAAGGTGCTCAGGTGGATCTGAAGCATCGATCAATAACGTTTTCTGGACATAATTGACCTGAGCTCTGGCCTCTGAGTTCCAATCGAGCTTTTGGAGAGCCAAATCTATCTTATCATAACAGGATGAGCAGTCCAGTCAGGCTTAAGACGCATTCACCATCTTCCGGCTGGCATTCGCCCCAGTTCCGTTTCAGTATCGCCCTCCAGCCATAGCTTCGAGCGGCAAGGATGTGCTCGTGCTCCTCGGTGACAAATATGGCCTTATTCTCTGCTTTCACCAGTCCGCTCTTTTCCAGTGCCCGGTCGAAGATTCGCTTATCCGGCTTTTTGATATTTTCAGGGTGCTCAGAGGAGAGGACTATAAGATGGGGGTCAATGAACGAGGCGATTCTGCATTCCTCCAGAAAGGAGTGCACCTCGTCGACTGTTACCTCTTCAGACAGGTTGGAGATCACTCCCAGCCGGTAGCCGCGCTCACGCAGCGCCTTCAAGGTCTCCAATGCATCGCTGTAGAGATAGTACTGACCGTTCACCTTTTCAAGCAGGGTATGGGTGAGGTCGAAGAAGATCGCAGGGCGCATGGAATTGCCAGTAATGATATCAACCGGATAGAATCATTATGCAGAGCTATATATGAATGTTTTCAGGGCAGCGTTAAATGGCGAGCACGCCGGCAGTCGCCCCCAGGCTTATGCGCCAGTTTTTCCCGATGCTTTCTCCTCCCCTTACACCTATAAGCGACAGTTACCCGCAGTGGGTCTGCTCCCTTCCGGGCCTGAACCGGTTCCTGCAATTATGGTACACGGGTCATTCCTCAGAAGGACCCATGGACCGGTGCTATCCCTACAGGACGGAGAATCATAGTCGGCAGCTGGACTGAACGCACAGCGCCCGAGGTCTTCCGTCAGCTTCGCCCCCCGCGTATCGACGATTTCGGGTTATAGGTGACGCCGAACCACCCGGACTGCCCGCCACTTTTAACATTGAGGTGTACAGCTAATAAAGCTAACGCAAAAAAGAGGTGCAAAATATGGCAGATGACATGGATGCAATTATGGGTTTCATCATGGGAAACAAGCAGCGGGAAAGGATTGTCCAGATCCTGGGCTCCAAGGGGAAGATGGAGTCAGATAAAGTGGCCAAGGTCACTCATATCCCTGCCCCGTCAGTCAAGAAGATACTGGCGGAGATGGCAGAGCGGGATCTGGTCCGAGAGGAGAATGGCATCTGGGGACTTACCGGGGCTGGAGAAGAGATAGAAAAGGAGCTTAAGAAAAGAGGCTGAGTAAGCCTCTAATAGCCCTCTTCCTGGAGGAGATAGTCCAGCTTCTCCACGCAGTTCCAGGTTAAGATGAGCTGGGCCAGGCCGATGGCATTGACGTATTCTTCCCTTCGATCGCTGATCATGCCGTCCGTTCCCAGGGATTCTCCCAGCTTCTTCTCCAGGTCAGAGATCATGGATTGATGAATCTCCCCGTCCATGGTCATGATCCCCACCCTTTTCCCGTAGTAGTCATCCCTCTGAAACTCAATGGAAAACTCATGCTCCGATCGGCGCAGAATCTTGGAGAGATCGATGTTCATGCTCACCTCGGACACGGGATGCTCCATTATCTCCATGATCAGCCGCACCGAGTACCAGTCCAGGGTGGACTGGGAATCGAGTAGAGAGGGATGAAAACGGGAGTCTTGAATCTTGATCACAATCTGGGCATAGATCTTCTGGATGTCCACATAGAGCTTGTAGTCCGGCTCGCGCTGTAGAATCTCTGCCATCACCTGTCCTGTCTCATAGCCCCGCTCGCCCACATCTCTCCTGATCTTCCACAGCCTTTTCACCGACCGGGAGGGATCGACGAATATCTTGAAGTCGATCTGGCTTCTCAGCCGCTCGGTGTAAAGGGGGTGAAGGCCCTCTACGATTATCACCGGCGCCGGGCCGAAGGGCACCGTCCCTGAGATCTCTCCGGTGCGGTGGTCGTAGACCGGTTTGTCTATTCTCTCATTTCTCCGCAGGGCTTCCAGATGCTCAGCCAAAAGGTCGAACTGATTGGCATCGGGGTGCAAGGGGGTGATGTTTCTCTCCTTTCTCTGCCTTCTGTCCAAAGAGTGGTAGTCGTCCATGGAGAAGGTGGCCACCATATCCTCCCCCAGGATCCTTCTAATGCCCCGTGAGATGGTGGTCTTACCCGATCCACTATCCCCAGCAATGCCAAATACGAATACCCGTCCCGATTCCCTGATTCTGTCCTTGAGCGATCTCATGAGAGCACAATGCCTCCAGAATGCAATTCTGGCTAAGAAATAGATGAATGTATGCCTTGGATGATTTAAGGCCTATTTGCTCTTTTTTTCCGCCACCAGATCCTCAAAATCCCGGGTTTCGTCGATGTCCTCCAGCTCCCTTTTCTCAATGAGGGCGGTCTCCTCTATGCACTCCAGCTTCGTCTCACCGTCCACTATCACCACCGACTTGGTGCGGGCGACGGAGGAGAGGCTGCTCATCAGTCGGGCCTTCTTGATTATGCTCTGGGAGAACTTGCCCACGCCCGTGAGGACCACCAGTTTTCCTTCCCTGGTTATGGCATTAAATGGCGCCTGGGCGGTGGGAACCACCTCAAAACCGATCTCCAGCAGCAGTCGTAGGATGTTGTCCGTCACCGGCCCCTTCTCCTCTGCCACCGCCTCGGTCTGGAAGGGATCTACCGGCTCGATCAGCTCCTCATTGAAGATCTCCTCCAGCTTCAAAGCCACATCCACCGAGGTGTCCATGTCCTCGACCTCGTACTTGCTAATGGTCCTGCGGGAGACGCCTAGCTCTGTGGCCAGGGCCCCCAAAGATATGCCTCGTGCCAGCCGGATCTGTCTCATCCGGTCTCCATCGATGCGCACATAAAGCCCGCCGTGCGCCGCATAGACCAGGGGCAAGGCCCCTTCCAGCAGGCAGTCTGCCAGGGTGAACAGGCTGAGGGTGGGAATGCCATAGCGGAAGTAGACCGCTCCCCTCTCCAGGTACTGGTCGCGGGTCTTCTCTCCGACCAGTATGGGGCTGGCTAATAGGTGCTTGGCCAGACGCCTGATCTCCAGGGCAGTCCTCTCATTCAGGCCGTCGATATTGGAGAGGATCTTCAAAAAAAGGAACTGATCATCTCTTCTGGCTGCCAGGTCGAAGCTCCTGGGACGGAGATAGCAGCGGTCAGAGGTAGAGAATCCTGCCTCTCTCAAAACCTCCTCCACATGCGCGGCAAGAAGCTCCTTATCCATCATTATATATGTCCGTTTGACCGCTATTTAAGCTTGACCATGTTTATTGGAATAGATGATACCGATTCTGAACGAGGCCTGTGCACCACTTATCTGGCCGCGGTGCTCATGGAGAGGCTCGTTTCTTGGGGGGAGATCGAGGGCCTGCCCAGGCTCATCCGCCTCAATCCCTGCGCCCGCTATAAGACCCGGGGCAATGCTGCCCTCGCCTTCAGCCTTAAGAGCAGCCGCCCGGATATGGTGAAGAGAATCGCTCTCCAGACGCTTCTCGAGCTTTCCGACTTCTCCGGGTCCAACACCAATCCCGGACTGGTGATTGCAGAGGAGGTGACGGAGAGGATGAGGGCCTTCTATCGCTCTGCGGTCACGGAGATTCTCAGCATAGACTCCGCGAGACGACTTCTGGACGAGGAGGGGATATGGTATCGGGGCTTCAAGAAGGGAAGGGGTCTGATCGGCGCTCTGGCTGCGGTGGGGGCAGACCTGCCGGACTGGACCTATGAGCTGATAGCCTATCGGCAGCGCAGCCGCTGGGGCACGCCCAGGTTCATAGATCCCGCCACCGTATGGGAAGCGGACAGGCTCACTTATCCCCAGACCTGGGATACTGTGGACCATCATAACCATAGAGTGGTATTCGCTCCCCATTCTGCTGATCCCGTCCTCTTCGGCATAAGAGGCTCGGATCCAGTGGCCATTAAAAGAGCATTTGAGACCATAAGATCTGAGCCGGTGGAGAGGTATGTGCTCTATCAGACCAACCAGGGCACAGATGCCCATATCCTCGAAGGCCAGATAGCCCGGGCAAAGGACAGCCAGAGCTACCGGCTGCACGGTTTCGTCGCCGGGCCGGCCAGGGTGATCGCTGGTGGACACGTATTCTTGACCCTTCATAATGAGGGAGTGGGGCTGAATGGGGGGGGCAGGATTGAGTGCGCAGCCTTCGAGCCCACCAAGAACTTCCGCAATATCATAAAAGAGCTGCGGCCGGGGGATGAGCTGGAGGTCTTCGGTTCGGTGCGGGATGGAACGCTGAACCTGGAGAAGATCAACATCCTCCATCTTGCTCCCGAAAAGGTACAGGCAGCGCCCTTATGCCCTCAATGCCATAGAAGGATGGAGTCCGCGGGCAAGGGCCAGGGCTATCGCTGCCGTCGCTGCAAGACCAGATCATCCTCTCGCGAAATAGAGAATCGGGCCCGTGATCTTGAGACCGGGTTTTATGAGGTGCCTCCCTGCGCTCGCCGCCATCTCTCGATGCCTTTGGTGCGCTTGAAACAGAAGGATCTATGCATTCACCCCAGCCGCTAGACCATTTCAACTGTGAGCAATCAGTTGCAGGACGGTGGCGATTTAGGCGGGATGGTGTGCTGGCAAAGGGAAAAGAATGCAAAAAAGAGAAAAACTAAAGGTGGCCCATCGGCCACCAAATCCAGATGATTTATTTCTTGAAGGCGCCTTCCAGGGGCGGGACAACCTGCTTTTTCCTGGAGAGTACCTTTTCCTTATAGATGGAGTTATTCTGGATCTTGCCGCCGAATGCCTTCTCAAATCCTGCCGCTGCCTGGGCATTTCCTACGAAGAGAATGTCGCTTGCCTCTTTCATGACATCGGTGAGCATCAGAACGATCATATCCAGACCTTCTGCGTCCTTCATCTTGTTCATCTCTTCCAGGATTGCCGCTCTCTTGGGCTCCAGGTCCTTCAGATCCATGACCTCGATCTGACCAACGCCGGACTTTGTGCCGGAGAAGTCGAACTTCTTGAAGTCGCCCAGGAGAATATCCTTGGCCGACTTGGATGAGACATCGCTCTTGGCCTTCAGCAGCTCCATGCCGAAACTCATCGGATCGACGCCAGCGATTTTGGCCAGCTTCTCCACTGCGGTCTTGTCGCGAGGAGTGCAGGTGGGCGACTTGAATAGGACGGTATCTGAGAGGATGGCGGACATCATCAGGCCAGCCATCTCCTTGCTGATCGGCACATTGTTCATCTCATAGAGGTTCGCGATGATGCCGCCAGTCGCGCCCACCGGCTCATTGAGGAAGAATATGGGCTTTCCTGTGGCCAGGCCCCCTATCTTGTGGTGGTCCACGATCTCCACGATGTTCTCCATATTGAGATTGTCCACCGCCTGGGCCATCTCATTGTGGTCTACCAGTATCACTTTCTTGTCTGTAGCATCGGTGAGCTTCTCCGGGTAAGGAACCTTGAAGTGGTCCAGCAGGAACTTGGTCTCGGCATTTATGTCTCCTGCGGCGGCAGGTACGGCCTCTTTCATTCCCAGGGCGTTCTTCAGATTGGCATAGGTTATGGCAGATGTTACAGAATCGGTATCAGGACTCTTGTGCCCGATTACATAGATCTTGTCGGTCAAACGAAGCACCTCAGCATTGTTAATGTAGAACACTAACTTAAAGCTTACTGGCGGCAGCGCTCCGATATGAGTCGATTATTATATCGTATGTAGATAACTTTATTAATCATGGATGAATTCTTGTAATGTCCCTTTCGAGGGCTGACACGAGCTTAGAGTATGTTCTGCCGTGAGTGCCGGTGCAGGATAGGGACTACAGGCCGCGTTGATAGGTCCTTATGGTAGGATACTGACTATCGTCTACCTATGACCATGAGACAACCCAAATGCGGTACAGACGCCCGTTGCGAGGGTTGCTGGCCTGACTGCGGATACCCATCGGATGACGTGCCAGAGTTAGTATCGGGCGACAAATTAATCTTCATTATGGCCTTTCTGAAGTTGTGAAAGGCCTGCTTATCACACTGGAGGGGATCGACGGCTCGGGAAAGAGCACAGCGATCCGCCATATTGCGGCAAAGCTGAAGGAGCTGGTTCCGGAAAGAACGCTGCTCATCACCGCTGAGCCCTCCAACAGCGCTGCTGGGAGGATACTGCGTTCAGAGATATTGAGGGAATCGACCGGCGAGCTATCATTTGCCGAGCACATGGAAGAGCTCTTCCTCTTCATGGCAGACCATGCCCGCCACCTGGCCGATACCATAATCCCATCTTTGGAGGCGGGGGCAATTGTCTTATGCGATCGGTATGCCGACTCCACCGCTGCCTATCAGGGGGTGACTCTGAAAGGGATTGTTCCCGATCCCCTGGTCTGGATCAGAGAGATCTATCGACCATGGAACCTGCGCCCGGACAGGACTCTCCTCTTCCTTTTGGATCCCCAATTATCAGTGCAGAGAATCAGCTCTCGTTCGGGGAGAGAGAAGTTCGAACGGCAGGAGTTTTTGCGCCAGGTGGACGGGAACTTTCGCAGGCTGGCATCCCTGGAGCCAGAGCGCTTTGTGATCATAGATGCGAGCCTCGATGAGGATGCGGTGGCAGAGAGCGCTGTATCTTCCATACTTGAAATGCTGACCTAGCCAGACCTTGTTGGGGACAGGAGGGGCAACCCGAGCAGCGGCAAGATCAGCTCGCTCCTGATACACAAGCTCACTTTTCGGATAGGGCGATCTCTATTAGCCTCTTTGCCCAGGCCAGCTTCTTTCTTTTTCGGGGGGTCACGCTCTGGTCCTCAAAGTCAAAGCCCACCAGCTCAATTGAGGACGCCCCGAGCTCGACCGCCAGGAATACGGACCGATCTCCGTCTGTGAATCCCCCAAAGTTGTACAGTCCACCCGATGGCCGGCACTGGCAGGTGCCGATGACATTCTCCAGCTGGGGCACATATATGGCTAAGGCATCCAGATTGTCTCCGTGAGCATGAACGACGATGATCGCTTTCTTCTGGCAGGCCTCCAGAATTGCAGGAAAGGGGCCGTCCAGGTCGGAAACCACAACATCCGGCACAATTCCCCTTCTTAAGAGAACTGCTGCCGCCCCGTCCGCAGCGATGCGGGCAGCATCCATAGGGGGCAGCGCATCGAGCTCGCGGTCAAGGGATGGAGCATTGCCAAATATCACTGCCTTTCTCCCGCGAATCCGTTCCTCTGCCGATGGGCGACAATCTCCGGAATACTGCAAAAGCTCTGCCAGTAGATGCGCTCCCTCTTCATCCCTGGCAGAAGAGAAGCCGAAGTCCTGCAATATCTGATTGTAGAATGGCTCCCACGTAGCGAACTGCATATTAAAAAAAAGCGGGAGTGTTTCTCCCTCACTTAGTAGGTTCTTTGAAACTGGGCCTGGGTTGGTGCCTTAAAGCAGGTGCAATCGAAGATACCGGTTGCAGACTTGATGTACTTCTTTTCGGCAGAAGTCATGCTGTCAAAGCCGCCGAAGCAGCAGGGCAGCCAGTCCTCATTCTTCTGAACCAGACGGTAGGGAGTCTCCAGCGTCATGTTCTTTTCGATATGATAGGTTCCCCAGTAGTCTTCGTCTATCTCAATTGCTGGATTTCTCCAGGCAGTTTTCCTGATCGCGAGGTTCTCGGCGGTAAAGTCTCCGTCCTCCAGGCTGGCATAGTTGTCTGCGGCCTGCAGGACACCAATGTGAGCCTTTCCGTCGGTCATATCCTCATTTATGGTCATCTGGGTATAGCCAATGCCGAAGATCTCAGGATCGTAGGTCTTATTGAAGACCTCTTTGACGACTATGTTCAACTCCTTATCCAGTGCATGGGCATACTCGACCTCATGATGCATGCTGGTGCCGGCGCGGTAGTTCTTTACCCAGGTCTTCTCCTTGAGCAGGGAGCTGTAGTCCAGGGGATTTGCTGCATAATATCCTGTTCCAACTGCAATCCTCATGGGCGCATAGACCATGGAGACATCCTCTTTGAACTCAATGCAGTTCTGATAATAATCATTGTAGTCTGCGTTGGCATCGTGGGTAAGGCGGTCCATATCCTGTAATGTCAAGAGGGACTCGCTGTTCAATGAGCCACTGCCGTGGGCGTAGTTTTTGACTGCGGTATTGCCCGCTTTGGCATAAATATAAGTCATGAAGTAGCCGTTACCCTGCACGCTCTGCTCGAAGTCGAATGTGGTATTCTTTTGCAGGATAGCGTTGGTGTATTTATACCCTTCATTAATGTCATTATCGGTTGCTGCTAATGAATTCCCCGTGAAAGCAATCAAAATCATTGCTGTCAGCGCTGCTAGTCTGGCCTTCAGATCAATCCCTCCATCTAAGCGAATATTGCCATTTCCATTAATATTCCTTCTTTTCTTTTGGTCAAATCACCTATTTCAATCTGTTGATTGCCTTTTGCATGCAAAGGCGGGATTTTGCCCTTCACTGCGTCATGGTAGACCCCTTCTCTGCTATGGAGTGGTCAATTGAGGGATTGATCCTTTTGGCCATTGTCCGGAGATAACCAAAAGGTTAATACGTAAAGGGTTTCTCGATAGGTATTAATATGCTCGCTCCTGTTGATCTTATGGAAAGGCCATTTTTGATCATACCGCTTGCATCAAACAACTGAGCAGTGGATAATCTGGAATGAGAATAGTGCACCTTTGTGCACTAGCCCGGCAATTCCATTTGAAAAACGAGTTGGGCGTATAAAAAACCCATATGTATCGCGCCATAGAAAAGCGCTTCGCCACCCTGGCGAAGGATTCCCGGGTTTTTTGGTTCCGGAGCGGGACCAAACCCCAGCCGTGGGCTGGAACAGGAGGACAAACGGGGGATGCTGGCAGAACTAGAAGAGAAAAGAGGCAAACTCAGGCAGGAGTCCCTTGCCTTTAAGGACAGACGCAGCCAACTGAACGCAGAGGCGAGCAAGTGGGCCGCCAAAAGAAATGAGCTTAACAAGGCCACCAAAGAGTTGATCGACAAGGCCCAAGAGCTCAAGAAGCTGCGGGATGAGAATAACAAGAATGTGGCTGAATCCAAAAAGCACAGGGACGAGTTCAACGAGAAGACCAATCAGCTCTATGCCAGGATAGACGATATCCGCAAGAAGTACAACCTCACTGGTGATCGTTCGATAAGAGACTTGCGCCGGGAGATTGATCATCTTGAGTTTAGGCAGCAGACTGAGGTCTTGAGCCCAGATAAAGAGAAGCAACTGGTGGATAAGATTGCCTCCCTGCATGCGGAGTTTAAGAGTCGCAAGGAGCAGCTTGAGAAGAACGAGGAGCTGAGGAAGCTTCTGGATGAGGCTCAAGCATTGAGGGATGAGGCATCAAAGCACCACGATGACGTCACAAAGTACGCAGAGCTGGCCCAGGAATACCATGATCAGATGATTGCGACCTTCAAGGAAGCCGATCAGACCCGTGCGGAAGCAGATGCCGCTCACAAGGAGTTTGTAAAGGCCCAGGAGGCTGCAGATGAGCAGCATAAGGAGTTCATCCGCACCCAGCGAGAGGTTCGCGACTTCGAAAAAGTGATCATGGGCTTGAAGAAGAAGAATAAGGATATCAAAGAGGATCGCGCCAAAGAGGTTGCCAAGCGCGAGGCAGAAGAGATCCTTACCCACTTCCGACAGGGCGAAAAGCTGAATACGGCAGATCTGCTAAGGTTGCAGCGTGCCGGCCTGGTCTGAAAGGCTCGAAAATTTCCACCTAATTGGGCAGATAAACTGCCCTTTCTCAGATTTTAGCATTTCTTGATTTATGCTTGGGCTTGCCTGATGTTTTCGATCCAGTCAAGTGGCAGCGTTTAGCCCATTCTGCTGGGAATCGATTTACAGGACCGCAAGCTTTTAGAGCAGCAGATCCGATCTCGGAGTGATGAACGAAATCCGCCTCCTCTTCGGAAGGCCGGCCATCCCTGATAGAAAGGATCTCATATCGGCAATAAAGGATCTGCAACATCGATACGGTTGTATTGTGCAGGCTTTGGATGCAGATAAAGTGGTAAGCAATAGGCATATCCTCTTCGCCACGGAAAAGGCCTTATCCGCCTTCTCTCAGAGAAGAAACATCGCCAAGGATGTTGGCATGGAGATAATGAGATATGCTTCCGGAGAGAGGCAGATTGAGAGGGCCCTAAATATGGGTGTATCAGATAAGACCGAGCGCATAGCCCTCGTCCTCGCCAGCCTGGAGGGCCAATGCAACTGGCCAGATGAAATAGAGCTGTCTAGACTTCTAAAGCCGGATGGACTGGGCTGCTCCTGCCGATACAATGCGGTAAAAGAGGTTTTTAATATCTCTTCTGCAGAGCTTGATTCGGTGGGAGAGGACAGGATAGAGGATCTGGTTATCGAGAGGGTTGCCCTGGCGGATACATACCGCTGAATTGTATAGAGAAAGGATGAGTTCTACAATGAAGGAAGAATTCTATACCCAGAAGCGTTGGCTTAACTGGATGAACAAGGTGAAGGACAGCAACTTCAAGCTCACAGAATCCGATGATAAGAACTCGGGAGCGGTCTTCATCTATATCATGGACGATGTGGTTTTGGCCTGTCTCAAGGTCATTGCCCGCTTTGAAAGGGAGATCATAAGCGCTGAAGAGGCTTTGGACGATATCGAGGCCATCCGTTCAATTGTCTTCCAGGAGCACGAATCCCTTGGAGAGGATGCCGATCTGATGATAGAATCACTCAAGACCTCGCTTGCTGCTGTATTCGTCTCCAGCCAGCGCTATATCACCGGAAGCTTCGATCGGGAGAGCACCCTCGATGAGCTGGTGGCAAGGGCAGTAGCGGCAGAGGAGAAGGAGAATCTGGATGAGGCCTTCGATCTGCTCAGCCAGGTGGGGGCCAGGGTGATCGGCGGGGAGAATCTTCCCGAGATCGGCGAGCTGCCTTATTGTATGACTGCCGAGCTGATGGACGGCATTGATGCCATCTCCGCGGCCATGATAGGCGATGACAGCTATAAGGATGAGGACGGATCGGAGGATACAGGTGAGGGTGATTAGTCTCGCTTAATTCTGCCCTGTTTTTCCTTCGATGAGAAAATAAAGGCCAAAAAGAATCCTCTAGCCTATCCTGGTTGTCACCTCACATCCATTTTCCAGAATCAGGACCGTATGCTCTGCCTGGGAGACCAGCGCTCCCTCAACCTCCCATAGTACCGGGTATCCGTGCACAGCACCGCTTCGCACGAGATGCATCAATGCATATTCCGCCCTCTCGGCCTTCAACCACCGTCTGGCGAAAGGTAGCGTCTTATAGCTCTCCACGATCTCCTTCATCAGGGCTCTGGCCGCGGGAAGCCTCTGGGGCCGGGACCCGCTGAATCCATAGATCTCAGTGATGGGCGCCTCGCTGATCCTCCCTGAGCCATTGGTGGCGAAGGGCTCAATGGCGATGACATCCCCCTCTTTTAGGGTCACTCCCTTATCCATTCTCTTATTCGGCACCGCTGGCAGGTCATGAGCGATATAGCGAGAGAGTCCATGCCCGGTCAGATTGTAGACCGGTTTGTAGCCGTAGCCAACTATGGCCTCCTCTATCGCCTTTCCAATATCAGCAGTGCTCACCCCCGGCCCGACCAGTTCCAGGGCGGCATCCAGACCCGCCTGGGAGGCCAGGGCCAGATCCTCGTGGCCGCTAAGGTCTATGGTGATGGCAGCATCGGCGATGTAGCCGTCCACATGCACTCCCACATCCAGCTTCACCATATTCTCGGCAAATACGCTCTCGTCCTTTGGCGAGGGTGTATAATGAGCCGCGCTCCGGTCCAAAGATATGTTGCAGGGAAATGCAGGCAGGCCGCCCTTTGACCTTATGGCCTCCTCCACGAACTCGGCCACCTCCAGCAGGGGCACGCCTACATCCACCTTCGGCTTTGCCTCCTGCAGCACTTCGGCCAGAATTCGTCCGGCCTTCCGGTAATTATCTAGAATTTCTGCGTCCATCATTATCACCAAATGGCAAGCCAGCTATAAATGCTCTGTCGAGCTCTTTTTCAGAGGACGAGATCCTTTCTGCAGCGGGTGAGGTTCTCGCATCCTTTATCTCTCACTACCAGAAGATCCTCCAGTCTCACTCCACCGATATCTGGATAGTATAGGCCCGGCTCTACGGTCACTACCTGCGAGCTTTTCAATATCTCCCCTCCTTCGCTCAGGGAGGGCAGCTCATGCACATCCAGCCCCACGCCGTGCCCGGTGGAATGGGTGAAGCCACAGCCATCCCTCTCCGAATAGCCCATCTCCTGGAAGACAGCGGAGACAGCGGCATGGACCTCCTCTCCTGATATGCCGCTTCGAATGGCACCGATCCCTGCCTCCTGGGCGGCAAGAACGGCATGGTAGAGCTCTTTTACCTCCCCAGGAGCCTCTCCTCGAAGGACGGTGCGAGTCATATCTGCGTAGTAGCGGTTAGTCTTGGACCGGGGATAGATGTCGATTACAATGGGGGAATTGGCGGGCAGGGGACCCGTCCCTCGCGCATGGGGTTCGGCTGCCTGGGTGCCGCCGGCAACGATGGTGTCTGCGGCTTCGCAACCATCCTGAAGGAGGGAGATATCGATGGCCGATCGAATCTGCTCAGCGGTAAGGGGCTGGCCCTGAAGGTATAGGGTATCTCCTCGAGGCTCAGAGCAGGCGATAAGCTCCACAGCTCGTTGCATCGCCCTCTCGCAGGCCCTCTGGGCAGTGGTTATGCAATCGATCTCCTGGGGGCTCTTCTTCGACCTTGCCCGCCTGGCCGGGCTCTCCAGGATCTGGATGTCGAAATGCCTGGATAATGGCTGGAATATACCTATCGGGAAGCTGTATGCAACTCCTAAGCGCAATACGCCGTGATCCCTCAAAAAATCCTTCAAGGCCTCTATGTAGGCCAGCTCCGGCTTTCCGCAGCTCTTCAGCTTCTCCATGATATGGTAGTCCCGGGTGCTTAGAACCTCATCTGCACAGGACTCCTTCTTCGCTCTGCTCTTTTCCATGGAGGAGACGAGGATCGAAGTCTTTTCCTGGAAGAGGATGGCGAACCTGTCCCCAGCAAGAAAATGGGAGAGGTAATACATATCCGAGTTGCTTATGCTATCTCCCACAAAGAGAAAGCCATCGATGTTTGATGAATCGAGAAATCTCAGAATATCCGATGACACGAAGTGCTACCTGCGAATGGATGAGGTCAGCTCAGAGATAAAAGAGGCCACATCCTGGCTCTTCTCAACAGCGGTGCCCGTGACTATCAGATCGGCTCCGGCGGCCACCAGCTCTGCGGCTGCTGCACCGCTTCTTATGCCACCGCCCACAATGATCAGCACATCGCCCAGCAGCTTCTTCGTCAGTGCCACCATGCTCGCGGGCACCGGCGAGTCCGCCCCTGAACCTGCCTCCAGATAGACCAGCCTCATTCCCAGGTACTTCCCCGCCAAAGCGTATGCACAAGCCAGCTCCGGCTTCTTTCTGGGTATCAGGCGGGCATCGCCCACATAGCCCACCGTCCCACCGGGCTCGATGATGATATAGGCCATCGGCAAGGCCTCCAGGCGGTAGCGCAGCACCAGAGGCGCTCCCATAGCCTGGTTCTCAATGAGGTAGTTGGGAGAGCGGCTGTTTAGCAGGCTCATGAAGAAGACGGCATCGGCGTTCTCGCACAGCCCAGCTACGCTTGCCGGAAAGAGGATGACCGGAAGATCGGTCACCTTCTTGATCTCGGCCACGGTATTGTGCAGGAGGGCACCCGTGGCCCCCACCGAGCCACCTACCATGATGGCGTCCGTCCCCCCCTGGCTTGCCGCCTGGGCCATCCTCCCTGCTTCCTGGGGGGTCTGGGAATCAGGATCGATAAGGGTTAAGTGGCCCGCTCCGTGCTTTTTTACAGCATCCCTCAGGTGCAGTTCTACCCTGCCCATCTCAAAAGTCATTTTCAATCTAAGCGGTCTTGTTCTCCTTGGACTTCATCCGCAGGCCTTCATAGCCGCATTTGCGGCAGCGTGTAGCTTTTACTGGGTTTCGCGCATTGCAGCGCATGCATATCTTGAGGTTCAAGATTCTGTTTTCTGCTTCTGGAAATCTAGCCATAATAATCAGCTCTTCGTCGCAACTTACTCTGATATGAAACTTTGCATATTTTTAGCGCCGGGGTTGGGATTTTCCTGGCGGGTCTCTTGCGCCCCGTCATTTTGAACCCAAGTGTCCCTGGAAGGGACAACAGGTCTCGAGCCTGCCGCGTTTGAACTTCCGCCGGCCTTCGGCCGCCCGGAATTTGTCCGCTCTGCCACCCCGGCACAGGTTAGACACCCTCTGGCCCATGCTTTATATCTGTTGCTCCCCTGAATGCCTCCCACAGGAGTATGTTATGTCCCTTCGAGAAGAAGCTCTAGCCTTTCATGAAGCCGTCATGGGAAAGATTGCCGTGCACAGCAAGGTGCCCTGCGCCACCAGCCGGGATTTGAGCCTGGCTTATACCCCGGGGGTGGCCGCACCCTGTCGCGAGATCGAGAGGAATCCGGATGACGTCTATCGCTACACTGCCAAGGGAAATCTGGTGGCAGTGGTAACGGACGGGACTGCCGTGCTGGGATTGGGCGATATAGGAGCTCTGGCCTCCATTCCGGTTATGGAGGGCAAAGCGATACTGTTCAAGAACTTCGCCGGGATAGATGCTTTTCCCATAGCTGTCGCCTCCAAGGATCCTGAGGATATAGTGAGGACAGTGGCCATGATCGAGCCGGTCTTCGGAGGGATAAACCTGGAGGATATCAGTGCTCCCCGCTGCTTTGAGGTGGAGGAGAGGCTGAAGAAGGCCCTAAAGATCCCGGTATTTCATGATGATCAGCATGGAACGGCAGTAGTCGCCCTGGCCGCTCTGATCAACGCCCTCCGCCTGGTAGGAAAGGACTTTCGGGATCTAAAGGTGGCAGTGAGCGGGGCAGGGGCTGCAGGGGTTGCCGTCACCAAGTTCCTTTTAAGCTTCGGAGCAAAGGACGTCATACTCTGCGATAGCAGAGGGGTGATTCATAAGTCTCGGCCGGACCTGAACCCCTCAAAGCAGGAGATCGCAGCTCTCACCAATCCACGCAATGTCACCGGCACTCTGGCCGATGCCATTCGTGGGGCGGACGTCTTTTTGGGCCTCTCTGTGGCAGGAATAGTGACCCCAGACATGGTGAGCAGCATGGCCGGGGATGCCGTGGTATTTGCCATGGCCAATCCCGAGCCGGAGATCATGCCCGAGCTGGCACTGGAGGCGGGAGCGGTTGTGGTGGCCACCGGCCGCTCCGACTATCCCAATCAGGTGAACAATGTCCTCGGCTTTCCTGGCATATTCCGGGGTGCTCTGGATGTGCGGGCCAGCGATATCAACGAACATATGAAGATGGCTGCCTCTCGGGCTATAGCCAGTCTGGTGGAGAACGTTACCCGGGAGTGCATCATCCCCTCTCCCCTGGACAGAAGGGTGGTTCCCGCGGTGGCGGAGGCAGTGGCCCGGGCGGCCATAGAGAGCGGCGTTGCCCGGGTGCCCGTCGATCCCGTCCAGGTGGGACGGAGGGCGGAGGAGATGGTGAGGAAACTGGAGAAGGATGTCTGTTGAATGCCTCCGATCGGATTGCCTTCTGATAGCGGTAAAGGAGTGCAAGGGTTTCTTTCCTTTTCAGCTTCGTCCCTGAACCACCAGGTATTAACCATCGGGCATCGCTAATTGCATAGAGTGAATTTCATGAGCAGGCAGTCAAAGAAGAGAAAAGACAGCCCAGAGGTGATCAGGAAAAGGCTGGAAAACAGCCTCCCCTGGTGCTTGTCCCGCTGGTTTGCCCGCCGCATGGGGCGCAGAAAGTAGATCGAATGAACTTTTTTTTGATTAGATTGAATTTTGCGCCGGCCGCCTTTTCAGCTCTCTTTTGCCATCAGATATCCTGTCACTGCTCCAGTTACCTCTGAGGTAGAACATCTGCCGCCCAGATCCGGCGTCCTCACCCCCGCCGACAGCGCCCTTTTCACAGCCTCCTCCATCCTGCCTGCCGCCTCCAGCTCGCCCAGCCACCTCATCATCATGGCAGCGCTGCGAATGGCTCCTACCGGATTGGCAATCCCCTTTCCGGCGATGTCAGGAGCGCTGCCGTGAATGGGCTCGAACAGAGCGCGAGACTTCCCAAGATTGGCGCTGGCGCACAGCCCCAGGCTTCCTATCACCCCTGCCGCCTCGTCGCTCAGGATGTCTCCGAAGAGGTTGGTGGTGACCAGGACATCGAACCTCTGAGGGTTAGTCACCAGGTTGTAGGCGGCCGCGTCCACCAGCATATCCTCATAAAGAATGCCCCGCCGCTCCGCCACCTCCCGGCAGGTCTGCAAAAAGAGCCGGTCGCTTCGCAGCACATTGGACTTATGGATGATAGTAAGACGGCGGCGTCTCGCCGTCAGGTCGCATGCAGCCTCTGCGATCCTCTCCGAACCGCGACGGGTTATCACCCTCAGGGTACGCGATTCCTCCACCCCCACCTCCTCCACTCCGGAGTAGAGTCCCTCGGTGTTCTCTCGCACGATGATGAAATCAAGATCCTGGGACTGGAAGGGCCGGATGTTGGCATAAAGGTCCAGGGCCCGCCGCAGCCTTAAGAGAACGCTCCGGTAATTGGGATCAGGTGGAGTGGTGATCGCACCCAAAAGAATGCAGTCGCAGCCAGAAATCTCTTCCAGATCATCTTCGTCCATCGCCTCCCCTGTCCTCTTCCAGCGGCCCAGGCCGATCTCAAAATGGACCAGATCGAGTGACGCTCCCGCGGCCCTCAGAACCACCAGGGCGCTTTCAACCACTTCCGGGCCTATGCCGTCCCCGGCAATCACTGCTACCCTCTTAGATCCTTGACCAGACACCTTACCGCCTCCGCTATCTCCCGGGCACCATCACCCCAGTGGACAACAATTCCCGGCTGGCCGCATTTCACCGTCCTCCCCCTCCTCTCCGACCGGCAGCAGCGAGTGATGAATGGCCCCTGGGGCTGAAATTCTCTTTCCCGGCAATGGATGGGACAGACATTGATGAATTCGTGCTCCTTTCCTGGATTGTTGGCCAGAAAGATCTCTCGCGATACCTCGCAGCCCACTATCCTCGGCCGCTCGTGGACCACGGGGTCGCAGTCCAGAGACCTTCCCAGCCCCCCTGCCCGGCAGGGATAATAGACGGACGGGCAGTAGAACCTCTCCAGGTTCAGGATCCTGGGCACGAACCTCACCATCAGGTCCCCCAGCACACCGCAATCCTCCAGCCCCTGCAGGGTGCAGATCAGCCAGGGCGGATCTGGTGGGGAGACGTCCATGACTTCGATCTTCAGGACCTGGCCGGGGTCGGGATCTTTGACGAAGGTGATGTGCTCGTCCGGGCCCTGGAAGACCACTGTGTTCACCCTGCCTTCTCGAGAGATCTCATATGCCAGATCGATCAGGAGGGTTCTATTCCTGGTATCCACCCTCTCCGGATAGAAGGCGATCTCCTGGCCAGAGGCGATCAGCTCCAGATCCTGGACCTCTCTCATGAAACCCTCTCCACTGCTCTTCACCGCATAGAGGCTGGGGCCGTCCCGGCTGATCAGATACTGGGTGGAAAAGTAGATGGGTCCGCCCCGCTCTTCTTGGTCTTTTATGCCCACGAATTTGTAGTTGTCAGGAAAGATCATGTCAGTCAGTCCAGGCCTCTCTCTCGTCTCCGGTGGGCCACCAGCCCCCCATCCTTCAGTATGGCCATCAGAAAGTCAGGCAGGCGGGTTCCCTGATAGAGTCTGTCCTCCACCCGCACCGTACCGGCTTGAAGGTCCACCTCCACCATTTCCCCCTCCTGGCAGACGGGCTGGGCCTCAATGAGTGGAAGGCCGACGTTGATTGCGTTCCGGTAGAATATGCGGGCGAAGGACCTAGCTACTACCGCAGCCACGCCCGCCTCTTTCAGTGCCACAGGCGCCTGCTCGCGGGACGAACCGCTGCCGAAGTTCTCCCCGGCCACGATTATGTCTCCCTTCCCGACGCGCGATGCAAATTGAGGGTCTATGCCCTCCATGACATGCTCCGCCCAGAGATGGCGGTCTCGCGTCCGCAGGTACTTTCCCGGGATGATCACATCCGTGTCCACGTCGTCGCCAAAGATCCATGCCTTGCCCTTGATCATAATGCTGCCCACATCCTGTAGAGCATCTCCCTGTTCGAAGATGACATCATACATTGACCGCATGCCTTGATAATACTCTTTTCCCATCCAGCAGCCGACGGGTGCAGTGGCATTCACTTTCATCCTGCACGCCCATCCTTTTTCTGCAATTATGAAAGGCCATTTATGGAGGGATTTTATTGAATATCTTTTGTATCTTGTACATACTTCTAAAAATCAATGAAAAGATTTATTGATATCATTTTTGACAGCAATGTTTTTATTCTTACACGTACTAAGTTGAAGATCATGGCAGGCGTTCTCGAACAACTGATCTGGCCCCTGCACAGAAGGCCAAGAATGGAGCCCAAGGCACTCTTTGAAATCGATTTAGATAGGAAAGCCCGAGAGCTAGAGACTGCAAAGGAGATCCTGCAAGAGGTCTTCGCCACCAGCCTGGCGGAGGTGGATGAGATGATCAGGCTGCGCCTGGAGGATCGCGGCCTGCTGTGATCTTCTGCCTCGTCCCTTCTGCCAGTGCAGTCCTGCTGGCAAATCTGAAATATCATCAGCTCCTTATAGAATACCATGATTCTCGGCATATCAGGCAGCCCCCGCAAGATGGCCACGGAGCATATCCTGGGCATGGCCCTTAAAATGCTGGAGGAGAGGGGCTATGAGACTGAGCTTTTTGCCATGCGAGGCAAGAACATCAGCCCCTGCAGGCACTGCGACTACTGCCTGAAGAACAAGGAGTGCATTGTCAAGGACGACATGTATCAGCTCTACCCCTTGATCCGGGAGGCAGAGGGCTTCGTGCTGGCCACCCCGGTCTATAACGGCAGCATGAGCGCCCAGATGAAGATCGCGATAGACAGGACCCGAGCCACTCTGGCCGCAGAGCCCCGATCATTGAGGCGCAAGCCGGGCATGGCGATAGCCATAGGGGGCGACCGCGTGGGCGGCCAGGAGCTGGCGGTGCAGCAGATCCATACCTTCTACATTCTCAATGGCATGATCCCGGTGAGCGGGGGCTTCTTCGGCGCCAACCTCGGTGCAACCTTCTGGTCTCATGACACTCTGGAGGAGGCTGAAAAGGATGAAGAGGGATTCAGATCCCTGCGGAAGACCACCCGTCGGTTCGCCGAGACCCTGGAGTGGTTGAAAAATATCGAGAAATAAAAATGTCCTCTCAGGTAAGGTTTCAGCAGTTTTAGGTGGATGGCTATGGCAAATAAAGAGGCAAAGAGAAAGATCGCCTGGGGAATTACGGGCAGTGGCGACCGCATCACAGAGACGGTCGAGAAGATGATCGAGCTGCAAAAGCAGTATGAAGATGTGGTGGATGTAAGGGTCTTCGTCTCCAAAGCTGGAGAGCAGGTGATAAAGTACTACAAGCTCTTCAATACCCTGGAGAAGCACTTCGATAAGGTCTGGGTGGAGATCAACTCCAACTCCCCTTTCCTTGCCGGCCAGCTGCAGGTGAGGCGCTATGAGTTCCTTCTCCTGGCCCCCACTACCTCCAACACCGTAACCAAGATCGCCCTGGGATTGGCGGACTCTCTGCTATCCAATGCCGCCATCATGTCCCAGAAGGCATTTGTGCCCACCTATATCATGCCCTGCGACTATGCCCCTGGGATCTTAACCACAATCCTCCCCGACGGGAGCGAGATGAAGCTGCGCATCAGAAAAGAGGATGCAGAAAACGTGGATAAGCTTCGCCGCACCGAGGATGTCTATGTGCTGGAGACTCCTGAGGAGATCGCCGGGGTCTTTGAACAATACTTCTCACGCCATTGATCTCTTGTCGACGCGCTCAGGCCATGATATTCTGGCCAGGGATATGATTTCCTGGCCTCTCGGGCCTTCTTTTTTAAAAATCGGCCGCTCTTTTTTTTTTGCTACTATTCTGGGCGAATAGTTCCACTCTTTCATCTCTTAATGGCCGATTGTCTCGAAAGGGTTTAGTACTCACGGCTACAATCCCCATCTTAACACGGGAACAGTCAAAAGTAATACTGGTGATCTCATGAAGGACGTAGGCATACTTGTACTCGGACATGGATCCAGCCTGCCTTTCAACAAGGAGCTGGTGGAGTCCCTCGCGCAGATGATCGGCAAGAACAATAGCTCCGGACCGGTCAGAACCGCTTATCTGAATATGAACCAGCCAGACATCCCCACCGGCCTGAAGAGCTTCCAGGGCACCGGTGTGAAGAAGATCGTCGCTCTGCCTCTCTTCTTAGCCCATGGCGTTCACACCCGCCAGGATATACCGCATGAGCTGGGCGTGGACCCGGAGAAGCGCAGAGGCGTCTTGAACATCTGGGGGGATGAGGTGGAGGTAATCTGCGCCGAGCCCCTGGGCGTGGACGAATGCATAGCAGCACTGGCGATAAAGCGGGCAGAAGAGTCTCTAGAGTAGCTGTCCTGGATACCATCCACGGGGCAAACGTCATCGCCCGAAGGATGGTTGAGTGCGGCATCCAGGCTGAGCCCCTGGAGGTGTACCATCATACCGCCAGCCTCGACGCCTTCGATGAGGTGGTGGCCCCGGTACACCTTCCGCCAGATAATCCTCATTTGATCCAGGCGAAAGGTCTGGGAAAGAGGATCATCAGCCATCATCAGGCAGCGGGCGAGCTCATGGGCTCGATCGATGATGATGTGGTGAAAATCGAGGTCACAGGAACGCACAGCAAGACCACCACAGCGCTTTTATTGGCCATGATCCTCTCCCGCCAAAAGAGGGTCTTATCCCATACCACTCGCGGCCTGGAGATCTGGTCCGGCGGCAGACCTCAACTCCTGAAAGAGGGGCTGAGCATCACCCCTGCCAATGTGATCCTGGCGGCCCAGGAGGCTCTGGCCCAAGGAGCAGAGGCCCTGATATGCGAGATCTCATTGGGCGGCACGGGTCTTGCGCAATTGGGGATTTTAACCAGCTTCACCAATGACTACCGCATTGCCGGCGGCACCAAATGGGCAAGCACCGCCAAGCTGCAGATGCTTTCTTTAGCCCGACGAGGATCGAGGCTGGCGGCTAATGCGGATTGCAGAATCTCGCCCGATATCTCCTTTGCCAAAGGGGGCCTGGTCCGGGCCCTGCCGGATGGGCTGATCTATGGAGAGGAAAGGCTGGGGCTATATTTAGGCGAGGATTTGGATTTCGCCAGCTATCAGACGGCAATATCCGGGGCGGCAGCGGCTGCCGAGCTCCTGGAGCTGGAGAGGGAGGATACTATTAGGGCGCTTGAGGGATTCGGTGGCTTTTCCGGCCGGATGAAAATCGAGCGACTGGGCGGGCGGACGGTATTCGATAGCTCCAACTCCGGGCTCAAGGTCAGTGATATCGAAAGAGCCATGGACAAGGCTAGGGGCCCCAATCTGGTGGCAGTGGTGGGAGAGGATGCCCAGACGGTCTGCGAGGGCCTGGACATACCACGTCTCGCGGAGCTTCTCAGGAGGAGGCGCTCGGAGATCGAGGATCTGGTCTTAGTGGGAGAGAGGCTCCGCCCCCTGGCTAGAGAGCTTGGGGCAGAGACGGCCCAAGACCTCGGGGAGGGGCTCGAGAAGGCAGAATCCTCTCGCCCCAAAAGGCTGCTTAGTGCGGTTAAGTGTTTCAGGTGATAATAATGGCAAGCGAAATGCAAAATTTGAATGTACTTCATCCCAGGCCGAGCTCAATTGTGGCCGCTTTATACACACTGCGCGACCTGGGAGCTGATGTGGTCATATTGCACGGCCCGAGCGGATGCTGCTTCAAGCACGCCCGGCTTTTAGAGGAGGATGGGGTGAGAGTTCTGACCACAGCTTTAGATGAAGCGGGATTCGTCTTCGGGGGCCACAAGCCGCTGACCGCTCTTCTCAAGAAAGCGGTGGAGCTGTTTAATCCCCAGCTGATGGCCATATCCGGAACCTGCAGCAGCATGATCATCGGCGATGACCTGCATCAGGCAGTTTTAGAGGCGGACCTCGATATACCGGTGCTCGAGGTGGAGGTTCATGCCGGATATAGGGATAACACCAAAGGGGTGATCATCACCCTGGAGGCAGCAAGGGATAAGGGGATAATTGATGAGGCGGAGTTCGTTCGCCAGAAGACCCTGCTGGAGAAGGCGACTGAGGTGGAGAGGCTCCGGGGAGCGGCCAGCGCAGAGTACCTCGCACCGGAGAGGGGCGACCTGAAGTATCAGGCGTCAGAAAGGCTTTTGGAACTGATTCGGCAGGGGAAGCGCGGCCTGAACATCCTCAATGCCAAGAAGGAGACCGCCTATATGTTTGCCGATATTACGGCAGCCGTGGCTGAGGTGGCTGGAGAGCAGGTGGATACCCTGGCCAACCTGAACGATCAGCTCGGCCTGCCCAAGGTGAGGAGGGACGCTGTCAATGTCGCTGGCGACCTTCGGGGCAGGGGCGTCCAGTTCAGCATCATCGGCGGCCTGGATGAGTATCCAGTTACAGGGGACGTCATCGCCCAGCGGGCCCAGGAGGGCGGCTACGACTTTGCCGTCGTGTCCGGTGTGCCCCATGCCCTGACCGCGTCTGCTCTCCAGGGCCTGGAGATCTTCTCCATAACCAATGGGCCTCGTCAGGTCAAGCCCCTGCGCGATCTGGGCCATCAGCATGTCATGGTGGAGATCGATTTGCATCCCAAGACCATGGGGGTGACAAGCATAGTAGAATCGGAGTTTGGAGCCACCCTCCGGGCCATGAATAAGGCCCCGGCTAAATAGGATGGATAAAGAGATAACAAAGACAAAGCAAAGCTAGTTTATGGCTGCTCTCGGCTGAGCAGCCTTTTCTAAAACATCTTGGGAAGTTCTGTGAGCAATGCGTATATGACAAAGCCAATGGATCCGATGATGCCTATGCCGGCCATGGATACCTTGGCGATCATGTTGAACTCTTCTCTGGTGGGCTTTCGAGCCAGCTTCAGGACGCGAATGTATTCGTTTATGTTAGTGGAGGGCAAGGTAACGCCTAAATCCACATCGTCCAGGTCCAGTTTGCTCTTCAGATCCAGCCTACTCTTGTGATCGGGCTTTTGCCTGGCAGAGCTCTTCTTCTCCGCTTCGATATTTCCCTCGCTCATTCTCCAGAAGGAATGAATTGGAGTATAAAAAAGCTTTCGATCAGCTCTCTTGGCTTGAGCCCTCTATCTCCACCCGGCTCTCCTTTTTGCGGGATATGTTCTCCACAAACCTGGG
The DNA here is from genome assembly GCF_002496465.1 of Methanosaeta sp. UBA356. Lineage (NCBI taxonomy): Archaea > Methanobacteriati > Methanobacteriota > Methanomicrobia > Methanotrichales > Methanotrichaceae > Methanothrix > Methanosaeta sp. UBA356. The sequence continues at coordinate 23,683 of NZ_DAKC01000053.1, forward strand.
AATGGCCTCTGCCAGGTGATCGACCAGGGTGTCACGGCTCTCCTTCATCCTCTCTATTCTCACTCCATGCTGGTCGATGATCACAACTGCTATGGGCTTCATCCCCAGGCCACCCCCGCCTGCTCCACCCGCGGGATCGGTCTCTTTTCCAGTCCCGGATCCTGCGCCAAAGCCCATCCCCACGCTCATCAGGGGTACGATGGTCTTTCCCTCTATTGTGATGGGATCGCCAACTGCGGTCCGGGGGGAGAGGGACTTTTGCATCTCCGTGGTTATGGTCTTCAGAATATCAGTCAGTCCTTCCATATCCTCAGCTCCTCTCGAATATTGTTGCGGATGGATGAAAAAGCTTTCTTCTGGCAATAAATGCGGTCTTTGCTTTTCCCTGAGCTGTGACCCACTCCTTCAGCCACTCACAGAAAGGTACTTAAAGATCAATGCACTTAGTTCACCAGGCTTAGTTCACAACCGAATAGTACGCAATATCGAAAATGAAATCAAATCAGATGATCTGCTATGGTGTTGAATGAGGATATTTGGTCTCACTTTGGAATGTGGTGGGCGGTCCTTATCTGGATTGTCATTTACGGCGTCTTTCTTCTGTTCGTTCCCTTCTATAAAAAAAGCCATATAAAGCCGGCTGGGGTCTATGCCGCTTTTGTGCTGGCATTTGCGGTGGAGATGTTCGGCGTTCCCTTCAGCATGTATGCCCTGGGCTGGCTGTTTGGCATCTGGCTCCCGGAGGGGGTGTTATGGGGCCATACCCTGGGGCAGTATATCGGCCTGTGGGGGATGTATCTGGGGATCGTAGTCTCCCTGCTGGGCATTGCCCTGGTGCTGGTCGGCTGGAGGAAGATTCACCAGGAGTACTGGAGAATGGAAGCTGGAGAGGGAAAACTGGTGCAGACGGGCATATACCGCCACATCCGTCATCCGCAATACATCGGCTTCTTTTTGATCACATTTGGAATGATGCTGGAATGGGTCACAATACCGTTGCTCATCCTGTATGTCCTGCTGCTCGTCCTCTACTACCGGCTGGCGAAAAGAGAAGAGGCGGATATGGTTAAGGAGTTTGGAGAGGATTATATTGAGTACAAAAAGAGAACTAAGATGTTCATACCCCATCTTATCTGAGCATCTTCTGGCGCAGTGATCTATGGAACGGAGCAGAAGGCGGTCAGCATTGCCGGTGATCTGATTGCAGCTTCAGACCAGTTCTAGATCCCCGGACCCCTGGTCCACCCTCTTCTCCTTGAACTTAATGAGCAGGGTGAGAATGTCATTGTAGGGGGTAGGGATCTCATTCTCACTGGCCAAGCGGGAGATAGCTCCGTTCAGTGCCTCGATCTCCGTCTTTCTCTTGGCCAGGATGTCCTGCAGCATGCTGGCGCGGTGATCCCGGGTGGGTGGGAGCTGGGTCTCCAATAGAAAGCGGTAGTAATCATCTGCTCCTTTGTAAGGAAGGGAGACCTTCAGGGCCCGGCAGACCAGGAAGATCTCTTCTATGATACCCCGGATGATCTTCCTCGTCTCCTCATTCTCTCCAAGCCGGCCATAGGGAACCTCCAAGATGGCCCCCAGTGGGTTTAGAGAGCAGTTGTAGAGCACCTTACCCCATAGGGCAGACCAGATATCCTCTTTTGAGACCACCCTGGCCGGGATGCCGGAGAGCAGCAGGTCGCCATTCAGGGTCTGCAATAAAGCCCGGTTCACGGGGGAGAAGGGCTCGCCTAAGAGGACGTCGTCCGCATTCACCGTTACGTTGGCCTGGCCGGGGCGGGGGATCTCCGCTCCGAAGATCACCCGCGCTCCCACCGTCCTCTCCCTGCCCACAAACCTGGCGATCGTCTCCCAGTTGCCCAGGCCGTTCTGGATGGAGACCATGATCCCGTCCTCTGCTAAGAATGCTGCTGCCTCCCGAGCGGCCGTTTCCGTGTCCTTGGATTTGACCGATAGGAGGATGGTCGAGAATCTCCTTTCTCCATTCAGGGGATCGGAAAGAATATCGATTTCCTCTGGAGGGACGAGGTGCTCGCCCCATATGCCTGTGATCCTCAAGCCCTTCTCTTTCATGGCCAAAAGGTGAGATCCTCTACCGGCAAAGGTCACAGATCTATTGATCTCGTGCAGGAAGCCACCCAGGACGCTGCCAATGGCTCCTGCGCCGTAAATGAGATAGCTAGGGCTTGGGCTCTTGTTCATTAGAGGGATGCTTTGTGCGGACGACTTAAGAGGATTTCGAAATAAAAAGTTGCAGAGAGAAACCTCAGCTGAACAAAGAGCTCAGGTTTACCTCTTGCCATGGCTGTTCTGCGGTCTTCATCCAGAGAATTCTGGTCTGGGGAACAAAGACAACCTGATGATTGGTAGAGAAATTCATGCCTCCCATGGTGTAATGGAGGAAAGTGGCTCCGCCATCCTCAATGAGAACATCCCGAATCTTCATCATCCTGCTCGCATCAATGCTTCCCTTGTTCTCTTCGGATAGGTTTAATAGGTTGTTATATCGCCGGAAAGAATCCTCATCGGATATCTCAATATGCCATGTAGGATCGAGGAAGTGGTTGGCGGCCGCGATCAGATCTGGCCCTTCTCTTCTCTTTGTCTCATACAGGTTCATTTCATAAGAATATGCTTTGTCCGGACCTGCGACATTTACTATCCATGATGAATCCGGCCTGGTAGACATGATGCCTGCATCGAGCTGCTCTAATGTCGAATAATCCAGCATTAGCCTGAAGAACTGAGAGATAATGTCGGGTCGGTTATCAAGAACAAGGCCCCCTCCCGATTGCCCAGAGTTATCATCTGCTACTAAAAGCCCGGCGCTGTTCATCAGGGTCTCAGGCCTTGATCCGACGGGACCAAATGTCGCAACTCCATTGCTCCCATCGGTTGGATTGTAGATGACCAGCACATAATAGGGATTGAAGATCAAGAAGACATCTGGTAGATCCCAGTTGCGGGAGACGACTAGAGTGCCATCGGGCGTGTAATTTCCCCATGCAGCGAGGAAGGAGCATGAGGCCCGTGTAAGATTGGGGAGGGCGACGAAGAGAACTGGCCCATAATACAAGACCTCAACATCTTCCTCAGCAATGCCCGAGGTTTCTGCTATGCCTTCATAGATGGATTTCATCCTCTCAGGCTGATACTCGCAGCCTTTGCTGCCTATCTCGCGGATCTGTTCTGCAGAATATCCCCGTTCGCTGCTGAAGCTTTCAATGATCGAGTGTACCGATTGAAGTTCATCCTTCATCAGGGCGCCATATTGGCGACCCATTTCCCTGTAAGATCCGTTTAGCACGATTACATCATAAGCGCCAGCCTTATACCTAATTCCTCCTTCAAAGGCCGCAACAGGTGTCAAGTTGCCTATTGCTTTGCTGGCATTCAGGTCAAACACCATTTTGCCTTCGGCTGCCGGCCCGGTCTGAAGACTGCTATTCTCTGTAAAAGCAGTCTTAATATCATCATCATCATTCATAATGGCCATCACCGGTTGATTGATCATGGCCACAAGAAAGGCTGTTAGCAATGTCCTTAATATCGTCTTTCTCAAGTCCTTTGTATGAAGTCTCAAATCATTCCCCACCCAATATATCTATTATATTCGTTATAAACTTGCCGTTCTTTCCGCCATGATGAGTCAGGTCGATGGCTCCCCAGTGACCGAAAAGAATATGCTTGACTTTGCGGCAGGGCAAGGCGAGCCTTTTTTGTTCGGCATCGAGGATGGAGCTGCCGAGGCGTTCTTCAAAGGAGCGATGCTTTTCTCGGGCCCAGAATGTCACCAGCGATGATCACAAAGAGTCTTTATCTCATAATCCAACCTTGCCTGCGCCATCACTCTGAGAATGAAGTCAGTCTTCCCTTTTGTATAGGCCAAACGGTCATTTGGATGCATGCCTGCCAGACGGATCTTCAACCTCTGGTAATCCTCAGCCACATCGGGATGCTGGATTAGATAATCTCTGAATAGGAGCCTATCCCAATGCTCAAAATGGCCCTCTACCATGTGGATGTGATGAGTTCTCCTGCCGCAGGAGTCACGCCTGATAAACCAGGCATAAAAGGGCGGCGTGTCATCGCCCCAGGTCGGCCTCCAGAAGTAGTCGTATCCCTGCGATTCCAGGATGGGCACAATCCTGCGCCGGGTCTCTTCGAGGCTTGCGACCTCCACCAGCATATCGATGATCGGCTTTGCAGCAAGGCCGGGCACGGCGGTGCTGCCGAAGTGCTCGATTCTCCCGATGAGTTCACGAGGCAGACATGTCAGCAGATGTTCCTTCTCTTCGAGAAATAGCCTTGGCCACTCTGGGCTATAAGGCTCAATGGCAATGTCCTCCTGCACCGCTCTTCTAACTCGATCTTCAAGCGTCTCTGTCAATTCAACCTCTTGCGATTTGGTTTGCTTCATGGAATGGCGCTTTGAGATAGTCATAAATATTAATGATATGTACCGTAGTTCAAGTGGTATCTATGGGATGGGAACAAAAATTAATTGCCTTGCTGATGATAGCGGCGGCCTTGACGACGACGGTTGTTGCTATTGATCAGCTGAAAGGTATAACGTATTGGGATGTTGCCGAGATAACCAATCCATCTGGACATCATGAAATAGGGGATTATCACCAGGTCCCGTGGCGTTTCGAATCCTCTGATGCGAATGCTAACGCAGGTACTGTGGAAGCTACAAATTTGTGGGTTGGTACTTGGAATGCTGTGGGGCCATGTACGATCTACTGCAAGATGACCTCAGGATACGACGAATGGTATCTCACGTTTATTAATCCAAAATATTTTATTGCGTATAAGAACGATGTGTATCTATACAGATTTGGACATCTCAGGGGTGTTGGTGGAACGTCAGCAGCCGTAACACCCACCCCAGTCGTACCGTCTGACAATGGCGGCAGCAATGCTATAAGCTTGGAGCAAAACACAGACAGACCAGGAATGAATTACAAGAACTATGCCACAAGCCAAGATCCTCAGATTTGCGCCAATGACTGCGCAAACGATCCTAATTGCAGGGCTTTCACATATGTCAAACCTGGTGTTAGAGGGCCTAATTCTCCGCCCGAATGCTGGTTGAAAAATGGTGTTCCAAATGCAGTTTCAGGAGATTGTTGTGTGTCGGGTGTGAAGATTTAAGGTAGTCGGTGGGGGCGAATTGACCTTCTTTTTTTCCTATATCTAGCCCAATTGTTCTTAACGATTGCTACAGCTACAGAACGCCGTAGAATGCTTCGAGAGGGCTCTGGAGATAACCCAGGGAGCAACTATTCAGCCACCCAGTCGAA
>NZ_DAKC01000053.1:29014-52557 GCF_002496465.1 Methanosaeta sp. UBA356
TGTGTCGGGTGTGAAGATTTAAGGTAGTCGGTGGGGGCGAATTGACCTTCTTTTTTTCCTATATCTAGCCCAATTGTTCTTAACGATTGCTATAGCTCCAGAACGCCGGAGAATGCTTCTAAAGGGCTCTGGAGATAACCCTGGGATTGTTGACCGATGGGCTTCGAACAGGCAGATTCAATGATGGGTTGGAACCCAGCAGCTCCAATATCCGAAGCGCAACTGATTTCCAAACTCCATGAATACCCCAATCTCATCCTGTGGATCGCGGGACATCGTCATCTCAATATCGTTACCGCACTAAAGTCCCGGATGCCGCCCGTCCTGAACTCGGCTTTTGGGAGGTTGAAACCGCATCATTAAGGGATTTCCCGCAGCAGCTGCGCACTTTCGAGATTGTACTCAACAGCGACAATACGGTTTCAATCTTTGTGACCGATGTTGATCCGGCAGTCCGAGAGGGGTCGCTCGCTGCAATATCGCGTTCTTATGCGGCAGCAACTCGGCAGATATTCAACATGACACCAGATCCAATGTCCACTGGTTCATACGATGCAGAGCTTGTCAAGCAATTGACTCCGGAAATGCAGGCAAAATTGTCAGTTGTGGGAGGTGGGATTTAGCTATCTGTTCTGATAGCTCCAATGCTTTATATCAAGACTTCTTCCTCCACCCTCACCACCTCAATTCCCGCCTGCTCGAGGAATTCCAGGGCCGTCTGGTCGGGGTAGCAGTGCAGGTAGACCACCTTGGCCACCCGGGCGTTGATCATCATCTTGGCGCAGAGGATGCAGGGCTGGTGGGTGCAGTAGAGCGTCGCTCCCTCGATGGAGATGCCGTGCATTGCCGCCTGGATGATGGCGTTCTGCTCGGCATGCACCGCCCGGCATAATTCGTGGCGGGTGCCGCTCTGGACACCTTCCCGGGCGCAACCCACCACATCGCAGTGCTCGAGACCCGCAGGCGCGCCGTTATACCCCGTGGTCAGGATCCTCTTATTCTTCACAAAGAGAGCTCCCACCTGGTTACGCAGACAGGTGGAGCGCTTGGCCACCACTATGGCTATCTCCATAAAGTACTCATCCAGGCCGGGACGTTCGATAGAGGGCATCAGCCTGGATAGCTGCCCTCTTGCTTAATAAGCTCTCTATGAGACTTCTGGCCCTCAGAGGATGACAACGGAAGCTTAATATCTCCTCCTTGCATCGATTGCGGAACATGTCTATTCACTGGGCTGATGTCATAGCCGAGAAGCTGGAAGGCTCTGGCCCCCATACCATCGCCACCGGCATTACCCCCTCCGGACCGGTTCACATCGGCAACATGCGCGAGGTCATGACCGCAGAGGCCGTCTATCGCGCTCTCCTGGACAGAGGGGTACAAGCGCGTCTGATCTACATCGCCGACACCTTCGACCGGCTGCGCCGGCTCTACCCCTTCCTGCCGGAGAGCTTCAATGAGCATATAGGCAAGCCCCTCTCCCAGATACCCTGCCCTGAGGGCTGCTGCGCCAGCTATGCCGACCATTTCCTCACTCCCTTCCTGAAGAGCATGAAAAGGCTCGGCATAAAACCGGAGGTCTACCGGGCAGATGTCCTCTACAAAGAGGGCAAATACAACGATGCCATCAAGACCGCCTTCTCCCGGAAGGACGACATAGCTCGCATACTGAAAGAGGTCAGTGGCCGCGCAGTCCCCGAGGGCTGGAGCCCGTTTGATGCCATCTGCAAGGTCTGCGGCCGGACGAACACCACTCACGTTACGGGATTCGACCTGGATGCCGAGACAGTGGACTATGTCTGCTCCTGCGGCAGCCAGGGCACTGTCTCCATGGCAGGCGGGGGAAAGCTGGTCTGGCGAGTGGACTGGCCGGCTCGCTGGCCCATATTCCGGGTGACTGTGGAGCCCTTCGGCAAAGATCATGCCACTGCGGGCGGCTCATACGATACCGGCAAGAGGATCAGCGAGGAGATCTATGGCTATCCCGCTCCTTTCCCCATGGTCTACGAATGGATCCACCTCAAGGGAGTGGGAGCCATGCACAGCTCCACCGGGATTGTAGTCACCATCCAGGAGATGCTGGACGTCGTCCCGCCCGAGGTCCTGCGTTACCTGATCATCCGGAACAAGCCGGAAAAGCACATCGAGTTTGACCCCGGCCTGCCGCTATTGAGCCTTGTGGACGAGTACGACCAGAGAAAAGGGGATGAGAGGGCCATCGAGCTCTCCAACGTCAGTAAGAGCGGCCCCTTCGAGATACCATTCAGGCATATGGTCACTGCCGTCCAGATCGCCCGGGGAGATGAGGAACAGCTCTTCGTCGCCCTGAAGAGATCCGGCTATGATGTCATATCCCGAAGGGAGGAGATCTTGGGCAGAGCAAGGAACGTGCAGGTCTGGCTGCAGAAGTATGCTCCCAAATATGTCAAGTTCCAGCTTCAGGAGACGCTTCCTGCTGCGGTAAACAACCTCTCCCCCGCCGAACGCCAGGCCTTGGGCCTGCTCGCCGGAAGGATAGAGGATAAGACCGCCGCCGAGATCCACGATCTGGTCTATGTCGTGGCCAAGGAGATGAACCTGGACTCCAAGAAGTTCTTCCAGGCGATATACCTGACATTCCTGGGAGACAGGCAGGGTCCGAAGGTGGGCTGGTTCCTGGCCAGCCTGGACAGGGATTTTGTCAGGTCTAGGCTAGCAGCGGCCGCTTCCCCTGCCTGAGGGAGAACGATGGCGGATATGGGCTGCCGGCATAAGATCTATCTCTCGGGTCCCCTTTTCTCCGCGGGCGAGATCGCCTGGGGAAGAGAGCTCTCTTCCTTTCTGCGCGAGAGGCTGGCAAATGCCGGCGTTCAGGTCATATGGCCCTATGAGCTATCAATAAATCAGTTGGAGCCGGAGGAGATCTTCGGGGAGAACCTGAGAGCTCTGGACCGCTGCGATCTGATGGTGGCCATCCTAGACGGGCCTTTAGTGGATGACGGCACTGCCTGGGAGATCGGCCGATTCTTCCTTCAGGGAAAAAAAGTTCTGGGAATAAGGACGGATATCAGAAAAGCGGGGGAGTCTGAACGATCCCGGGTCAACTTGATGATAGAATTCTCCTGCCTGAGCATATCCTCGAATATCGATGAGCTCTATTCCGAGCTAGAGAGGCAGCTGGATTGAGCGCTCCGGATTCTGACTCTCCTGCTTATTCCATTGCTCCAGTCTTTGGCGCCCCTCTCCTCCTGGCAGAGGGAAAGGAGCGGCTTCTCATTGCTTCCGACCTCCACCTGGGCCTGGAGCATGAGCTGTGGCTGGGAGGAGTATCCATTCCCAGCCAGACCAGAAAGATCCTCGCTCTCCTGAAAGGGTACCTGGACATGATTATGCCTGATAGGCTGCTGATTTTGGGGGACCTGAAGCACAATGTGCCCAAGACGAGCTGGCAGGAGAAGCGAGAGGTCCCTGATTTCCTCCGTCAGCTATCTGCCCAGGTGAGAGTGGATATAGTCTCGGGAAACCATGACAGCAACCTGGCGGACATGGCCCCCCTGGGGGTTAGAGTCCATCCCTCCACTGGAATTGTGCGGGAAGGCAGGGGCTACTTTCATGGTCATACCTGGCCGGAGGAAAAGGTCGTACGTTCTGGGTTTATGGTAGCGGCTCATCTTCACCCTGCAGTGCGGCTCAAGGATCCCCTGGGCAACTTCCAGACCCATCCAGTCTGGGCCAGAGCGCCCATACAAACGGAGGTGGTAGAGGAGCATTACGGTTTTGCCTCTTCTGGGGAGATCATCATCATGCCTGCCTTCAATCCTCTTTGTGGAGGACTGGCCCTCAATGAGCCGGCAGAGGATATGCGTGGTCCCCTCCTGGCGATGGCCAATATGGAGCACGCACGCCTCTATCTGCTGGATGGAACCGATCTAGGCCTCTTGGCGGAGATAAAGGCGGCTGGGGATTGGCCAATCTGACCCGCATGGATCGATTTGACCGGCATCTATCAATTCAGGACAGCAAGGATTATCACCTCTTCCTCAGCTATGCATTCAGAATAAGAGGGATTTGAAAGTGAATGATAGAGATCGACTCCTCGAGCTGCTGATTGAGAGATCGCTGGAGATAAGGCCGGTCACTCTCTCCTCGGGCAGGAAGAGCGACTACTACATGGACTGCAAAAGGGTCACATTGAGCCCGGAAGGGGCCTATCTTACCGCCAAGCTGATGCTGGAGCAGATCCATCCGCAGGTATCGGCCATCGGCGGGCTAACCTTGGGAGCAGACCCCATTGTCTCATCCATATCCGTCCTGAGCCATCTGCAAGGCAGAGGGCTGGCAGCGCTGATCGTGCGAAAGGAGCCCAAGAAGCACGGCACCATGAGCTATGTGGAAGGGCCGGCGCTGGAGAAGGGGTCAAAGGTAGCGGTGGTGGAGGATGTGGTAACCTCCGGAGCCTCACTATTAAGGGCCATTGACCGGATCGCCGCTGCCGGCTATGAGCCGGTTCAGGCACTGACCATACTCGACCGCGAGGAGGGCGGACGGGAGGTTATCGAAGAGCGCGGCTTCTCCCTGCAGGCGCTCTATGATCGCAGCGATCTGGGACTCGATAAGAAAAAGGCGGAATGATAAGAGATTTAAAGATTGGTTTGCTGGGATTCTGCCTTGGGATCAAGGCTTTTGGAGCATACAATCCGCGTTGTCTTCAGGGTCAGTGCTTCAAATCCTGGGGCTCTATTTCAGTGGCTTCAATTCTTATCTGCCTCAGGCATCTGATCCGGTGTCTGGTCCGGTAAATGAGGAGTATCCTCTGGGGGGGCATCGCCATTGCCATCCGGGATGATAGGCTCCCAAGTGCTCTGATTTGGCGGCATAGAATCGGGGGGATATGATTCAGATTCATTCATCCCCTGTGGACTATCCCCAAACAGAGGCCCCATGCCAGCGGGATCCATCTGGCCGGGTTGCGGCGTTGGCTGTCCTATTACTGTGAGAGGCGACTCCAGCCACAAATTCCTCCAGGTTCCCTCTTCGGAATACGATACATGAGAAGCTATAATATACGTGCCAGACTGAATTGCTCTTATGGGATAGCTGATGGGCGCTGTCATGCCAGGATATAGCTCTGCTGTCTGGCCTTGTGAATAGCTGGTCTCAATCCCCGGAGGAAGTCCGGGAGTGATTACCGCCTGAGTGGCATTATTGCCGTAATAGGTCAGCGTAACTGTAACCATTGCACTATCGCCCAAGTTCAACGATGGAGGGACGCTCTGGCCGGCCGTCAGCTGTGCCGTAGCCGGTCCCATTATCGCTCCAATCCCCAGGAGCAAAAGAACCCACACCAATCCCAAGTGTTTCATCGACTCCATATTTTTTCCGGCGAGATTTAAAGATAGCTGTCATACGAGATTTATATGAGATCTATTCACGGTATTGATCACGATTTCTATCTCTGGAGCGGAGAAATTCAATCTGGCCATACATAAAATACTTATTTGGATTGAAGATATGCATATCTAATGGACGTCTCTTTCTCTGCCTGGCGGCATTCGCGCGAAGAGAGCTTGCAGCTCAAAGGAGATAGCTTCTCCTTCCTCTTCGATAGGCGCTACACCAACAGGCTCAATCGAATGAGCCGGGTTTTCTTCGAGGCTTATGTCGTCGCCACCAAAGAGTTGGCTGCGCAGGAGGACCGCTTCCCCAGCTTAAGCGAGATCGATGCAAAGATGGAGAGCGGTGCCGTCTATGCATTCAAGGATCGCCTGATGAAGAACACCGAGTTCTTCGAGGAGGTCAAGATATCCGGCGTCTCTTACCTGGTTCCGCGCGCCCTCAAGTTCGTGGATTCCACGGGAACGTATACCGATCTGATTCTGAACTTCGATGAAGGGGCGGTGGTCCTCCCCACCCGCAGGAAGACCCCCTCTCTTGCCGAGCCGACGGTGCCCCCCACCGAGGAAGGGGAAGCTGCCTCCTTCGAGACGGAGGAGGATATAGAATTTTCAGCGGAACCCGAAGACAAAGCCGCACCTGAGCCCAGGCCGGAATCCTATTCCCGTCTATTCGAAAAGGCCGCGAATACAACCGCAACTGAGGATGAGGAAGCTGACTTGCCCGAACCTCCCGTCGCGAAGGCGGAAGAAGCCGCTCCTCCAAAGCCCTCTGCCACCGCCACCTTTGCCCCATCCTCGGGAAAAGAGCCACCATCGCTCCCTGCGAAAGGAAGAATGAGCAAAGAGATGATAGTAGCAGCTCTGGCTGGTTTGATCATGCTGATGGCGTTGGGAGGCTATATCTTATCCGGCGGCTTTCCCTCCAATTCATCAAGCAAGCCTCTGATTTTTGTTGATTATTCTGCCTATCTTATCAATTCCAGCAACGAAAGCTACCTGGGCTTTGACATAAGCAATCCTCAAGGGATGCCCAATCTAATTGAGATGAAGCTGCCCTCAAACATCGATGAGAGCATAAGCGCCAGGGGAGGAATCGTCACCATAGCTCATGGTACTGACACCCTGGTGAGGATGAACACCAGCACAGACGCCAGCGTGAAGATCTATCTGCTTAACAACTGGTCCCAGATCCCTCTGACCCTTAACTTTTCGGGCACTGAGGATTATGATACCAGCCTGCAGGTCCATAGCCAGGATTACCTTGTCACTCGCAAGAATGATACCCTGATCTTGAGCTTGAATCTGACTGGGGATGGCGTGAAGTTTGAGCAGAGCTACGCCGAAAAATCCTAGTCCGCCCCTTCTGGCGGTGAGGTCGAAGAGAGAGGATGTGCCAGCTACTCTGAAAATGGTCATAGCTCAAGGCTTCCTTGATCGCGGCCGCAAGGTGGTAGAGAAGGGCGGTTATGTGGAGATACCGGTCAGGTGCAACATCCCCGGTTTGCTTGTCATATCCCAGGATAGCCCCATTTACTATCGAAGGGCTCCAGATCTGGCAGAAGCTATGAATGATCAGCTGTTGCCAGAGGAGATGGAGCTTCTTCCTCGTGGATGGCATATCCAGGGGGATGTGATAGTGGTCAAGATCCATCCTCGCCTTGACTCTTACCAGGACCGCATAGCACAGGCCCTTTTGAACTTTTATCCTCGCTGTCATACAGTGTTGCGCGACTATGGCATAGAGGGCCCTTTCAGAGAGCCGGTGCGGGAGCTCATCGCAGGCACAAGAACGGAGACTGTGCATCGAGAGAATGGGGTCACTTTTCATCTTGATGCCAGGAAGGTGATGTTCTCAGCAGGCAATCTGAATGAGCGCATGCGCATGGGCAATCTCGGCCGGGGAGAGTACGTGGTGGACATGTTCGCTGGTATCGGCTATTTCTCTCTTCCCATGGCCGTCCATTCCCAGCCCAGGAAGGTCCTGGCCATTGAGCTGAACCCCAATGCTTACCACTACCTCTGTCTGAATATCAAAAAGAATGGGGTAGAGAAGATCGTGGAGCCCGTTCTGGGTGATTGCGCGAAAGTGACCCCCGAGGGGGTGGCTGATAGGGTGGTGATGGGCATGGTTCAGGTAACGGATCGATATCTACTGAAGGGGATCGGGGCTCTGCGCTCCGGCGGGGTGCTGCATTATCATCAGACTGTGCCCTCCTGGATGCACCCAAAAAGAGCGGTATGCGACATTGAGGAGGCAGCAAGAGCTTTAGGGAGGCGATCTGAGATTTTAGGCTGTATCCGGGTCAAGAAGTACTCTCCAGGAGTGGTTCACTCTGTGGTGGACGCCAGGATCAAATAGCCATTGAGAACGGCCATGCCGTTCGCAGTCGCTCACCAGGCTCAGAGGCAGCGGATCGATAGATTAATAACTACCTGTTGCAAGGTTAGTGGCGAAGCCCGGTAGTGTAGCGGTCAATCACAGGAGGCTCTGGACCTCCTTACCTAGGTTCGAATCCTGGCCGGGCTATTCTCTCGTCTTGAATTATGGCTCAATGCGATCTTTCTTCAGTTCATTGATGGCCTCTGGGGTGAGCCTGATCTCTGCCAGCTGGATTGCCCCCATGGAGGAGATCATTCTGGTCATCATCTCCGATATGCTCCTGCCCAGGTCTTCTTCTTTGCTGGAGAGGAACATAGATAATGCATAGCCAAGGTTATATGCCGTCCAGCTGGCATAGGTGAAGTGGACCATAAGGTCCTCCACCCTCCCCTCAATCCAGGGGCCATCCGATTCTGCGTAGATCACTCTGGACCGGATCTGATTCAAGCTCTGGATCTCCGCCTCAAACTGAACCAAGCCATAAACCATAAGAACTCACATCCTTTTTAAATAAAATACTCTGGCTGTATCTTCTTCATCCACCTGTTCCGGCCATTTGCTGCTTAATAGCTATTGTTATTAATCTCTCCTTCCTATTGAACATTGTTGTTCTTCCCCGGATGCTCGCGTGCTCAAAGGGGATGTGGCCTAAACCATGTATTAGCTGAGACGGGATGAGAAAGCAAAAATTTATATCCTATCACTATCCTATGGTTAGTATGCAAAAGTAATTGTGAGGTGAAATAGATATGTGGGACAAGAAATATCCATCTATATTCGATATATTTGAGAGTTTCACAAAGGGCTTCCCCTTCGAGAGAAAGGAGAGGTTCGAGGATGATTGGTTCAAAGAGCCCTTTGAGAGCATGATCCAGAGGTTCGAGGAATCCATGCCCTCGGAGTTCAATGAACTTGTTCGGGAGGAGAAGACTCCCTCTGGCGTATCTCGCCGCTATGGCCCCTTCGTTTATGGCTTCAGCTACACTGCAGAGCCGGGAAAGGAGCCCATATTCCAGGAGTTTGGCAACATCAAGCCCTCTCATCGGGGAATTGAGCCCAGCGAGGGCAGAGAGCCATTGGTCGACGTCATGAGCGAGAAGGACAAGTTCAAGGTATTCGTCGAGCTCCCAGGAGTTGAAAAGGAGAAGGTAAAGCTGGATGTAGCGGATGACAGCGTGGAGATCAAGACCGATGACGAGAAGAAGTTCTACAAAATGATATATCTGGACTCCACCATAGATCCGGATAGCGCCAAGGCCTCTTACAAGAACGGCATACTCACTCTGGAGCTGGATAAAAAGGAGAAGAGAAAAGGAAAAGAGGTGAAGATAGACTGAGGTGGATGAAAGAGGTCCACAATGGGCGGGACTATGTCGTCCTGCCCTGATTATTTTTCTTCGGCCCGTTCAGTGATCTGCCGCATATCGCGGAATCGATGATAATCAGCGAGTAATTTTACATATTATGCCTAGACAAGGGCAATATGAAACTCATATGATCTAAAATGAGGGGACAATGCTCTAATAGAAAGCCAATGTGAAAAACAATTACTTAAATCATTCCGTACCATGTGGATTACATGCAGCAGATGAGTGAGATTTGGGGTCAGGGGATTGAGCTTGGAGATGGGGGTCAAAAGGGCATACTTTTGGGCCTCAGCAGGATTATGCACGGCAAGTATGGGGATGTAATCCTCCTATGTACTGTTATGGCTGCCTTCGTTATGCTCCTGGCGTTCTCTGCCTCCTGCTAGATAGAGTGGCAAAAATCCAGACAAAGCAAAGGGATGATATCGGCCTATCCAGAGATATGCAAAACGCCCTCTTTTTTAATAACAAAGATTAAATCACCCCCGGTATTCTGAAACCATACCGAGGATTGGGAAATGGACAGGAATGAGTTGGTAAATGAGCTTGCCCGCAGGCGTGGCTTTCTCTGGCCCGCTTTCGAGCTCTATGGCGGAGCCGCGGGATTTTATGATTACGGCCCTCTGGGAGCACCCCTCAAGAGGCGCATTGAAGACATCTGGCGGCAGTACTTCGTAATTGCCGAAGGGTTTGCAGAGATCGAGGCCCCAACCATCGGGGTGGAGGGCATCTTCCAGGCTTCAGGCCATCTGAGCGGCTTTTCCGATCCCCTCACCGGATGCAAAGAATGCAAGGAGGTATACCGGGCGGATCACCTGATAAAGCATATCATAGAGGTTCCCGATGCCCTGACGAATGATGAGATCTATCGCTGCATGCAGGAGAATGAAATCACCTGCCCGGAGTGCGGCGGCGAGCTCTCCAGCGTCTATGAGTTCAATCTAATGTTCAAGACCATGATCGGCCCAGGAAACAAGATGACCGGCTACATGCGGCCGGAGACTGCCCAGGGGATGTTCATCAACTTCCCCCGGCTCCTGCGCTACTTCCGGGGGGCTCTTCCCTTCGCGGCAGTGCAGATCGGCAAGTCCTATCGAAATGAGATCTCCCCCCGCCAGGGAGTGATCAGATTGAGGGAGTTCACCCAGGCCGAGGCGGAGATCTTCATCGATCCCAGAGACAAGACCCATCCTAGATTCGATGAGGTCAAGGCAATCCGGATGAAGTTCTACTCCCAGGAGGCGCAGGAGAAGGGGGTGGAGGAGGAGATGAGCTTTGGCGAAGCGGTGGAGAGGGGAGTTGTCGCTCACCAGACCCTGGCCTATTATGTGGCCAGGACCTATCAGTACCTCCTGGCGGTGGGCATAGACCCGCAAAAGCTCCGCTTCCGACAGCACAAGTCCGATGAGATGGCCCATTATGCTGCTGACTGCTGGGATGCGGAGGTCCTTTTGGACCGTCTGGGCTGGATAGAGTTGGTGGGGGTGGCAGACAGGACCGACTATGACCTCAAAGCCCATACAACAGTCAGCAAGGTGAACCTCTCTGTCTTTGTGAACTATGACCAGCCGAAGAAGAGGAAGAAGACCGTGGTCAAGCCTGATTTCAAGGCTTTGGGGCCGATGTTCAAGTCGAAGGCCAAAGCGGTTGGAGAAGCCCTTCGCGCTCTGGCACCAGAGCAATTGGCCGGTGAGAAGATTCAGGTATATGTTGATGGGGGGACGATAGATATCGACCGAAGTCTGGTCTCCTTTGAGAGCGTGGAGGAGGAGGTGCGGGGAGAGGAGGTGGTGCCTCATGTGATAGAGCCCTCCTTTGGCATCGATCGGATACTCTATTCCATCCTGGATCACTCCTACTATGAGGATGAGATCGATGGAGAGAAGAGAGCGGTTCTCCGGTTCAAGCCTCAGGTTGCGCCAATTGAGGTGGCGGTTCTGCCCTTAATGGATAGAAGCGAGCTGGTCGGACCAGCAAAGAAGATCCTGGAGGAATTGCGTTCCCGGGGCATGCGAACTGACTATGACACCTCGGGGTCCATCGGAAGGCGCTACCGGCGCAATGATGAGATCGGGACCCCCTATGAGGTCACTATTGACTATGAGACCATTGAAGAGGGTACTGTCACCATCAGGGATAGGGATAGCATGAGCCAGGTCAGGGTTGCTCGCTGGCAGGTTGTCGACAAGTTGCAGGCCCTTCTCAATGGGGATCTTCTGTTCCAGGATGCTGGCGATCCGGTCCGTTCAGCAAAGAGTGATTGATTGGAAAAAGGCGAGTGGAAAATGGATATCTCGGGAAAGGAGCGTTCGGTGGGAGTCCTATCCCTGCCTGATATCGTCGCCGACTGGCAGAAAAAGCTAATAGGGGAGGCGAGAAGAAAGGCCATTCACCTCTCTGGCCTCTCTGTCCCTCTCTCTCTTCTGCTCTTGGGCAGGAGCTTTACCATCGCCTTTGTGGCCCTTGCTCTGGCTATCTCTCTGATTCTAGAGTGGCAGAGGCTGAAGGGAAAAATCCGCCTTCCAGAGGTGCGAGCCCAGGAGGAGCACAAGGTGGCCAGCTTCGTCTATTACATCACTGGCTGCCTCCTGTGCGTCGTTTTTCTTCCTAAGATGATAGCATTGAACGCCGTGCTGTTTCTCTCTTTGGGCGACACCATCAGCGGCCTCGCAGGATCGATTCTGGCCAACGCCGATGTGCGAGGCAGAAGGAAGATGTGGGGCTGCAAGTCCCTTCCGATCATGGCCGTCATGTTCTCCAGCTGTCTTCTGATCGGATATCTGGTCTCGGGCATCACCCAACTCTCCTTTCCGGTCTATCTGGCAGGAGCGGCTGCGGCAACGATTGCCGACGGCGTGGCAGTGATCATAAACGGCAATAGCCTTGATGATAACTTCTCCATACCGGTGTTCTCCGGCCTGGTGATGACCGGGGCGGCAGCATTTTTTTAGAGTTCCTCCTCATTTGGGGTCAATGGAAAAGGTTTTTTAGTCTGGGGATTGTACTCTTTCAGCGCTCAAAAGCAGCAAATAGCTGCTGGGTTATGGGAATAGGAGGATTGGATAAATGAATATTATACTGCTCGGCCCGCCGGGATCCGGCAAGGGCACACAGGCTAAGATGATTGCCGACAAGTACAAGGTCACCCACGTCTCTACCGGTGACATTCTGAGGGAGAACGTCCGCAGCGGCACCCCCCTGGGGGTTGAGGCCAAGAAGTTCATGGATGCAGGAAAGCTGGTTCCGGATGCCCTGTTGATCGATATCATCAAAGATCGCCTGGCTAAGGATGACGTTAAGGGCGGATGGATGCTGGACGGATTCCCCAGAACCATGCCCCAGGCGGAGGCTCTGGACAAAATTCTGCCCACTCTGGGCCAGAAGATCGATGTGGTCTTGAATATCGATGTTCCCGATGAGGAACTGGTCAAGAGGGTCACAGGAAGAAGGATGTGCAAGTGCGGCACCACCTATCACGTTCAGTTCAATCCGCCAAAGGTTGAAGGAAAGTGCGATGCCTGCGGAGCGGACCTCTACCAGAGGGCGGATGACAACGAGGAGACGGTCAAGCAGAGGCTGTCTGCCTATCACGCCCAGACCCAGCCCCTGATCGACTACTACAACAAGCGTGGCATTGTGGCCACGGTGCTTGGCGTGGGCGACATCAAGGCTATCTTCGGCGAGGTCGTCAAGGCACTGGACAAGAGGGCATAGAGCCTTCGATATCATTTTTTTAAAAATTTTTGGCCAATCCCTGTTAGGTTAAATTGACAACAGACTTAAATACTATCATGCTCATTAATAGTTATATATTGGAGGGAAAGGCATGATCGGCATTGTAAAAATTTCTTTGTTTTTTGCTTTGATGATATCGACGGCAGCAATCTATGCGGCACAGCCTTGGGACGACAGCAGCGGCTGGGGTGATGGCGGCTGGGTGGATGAAGGAGCCGGTAGTTGGGATGGCGACACAGAAAGCTGGGATGGCGGTTCAGGCGGTGGAGATGGTAATAGCGGATCGAGCAGCAATGATTACGGCGGAAGCGATTCCTGGGGGTCTCCAATTCCTGCAGAGATGACATCAAGTGATGAAGCCGTCTTCCCGAGCAGTATCTCAGAAAGCTCATCTACATTAATTGAAGAAGACTCTGCTCAATATGCCAAACGCGATATAGCATATTCAATGGCCGCGGGAGGTAGTAGTAGGAACATTTTCTGGATTGTCTCTCGAGATGGCAGCCAGAACTGGCGTTCAGTCAATATTCCATGCAATCGTTATGCCAGGTTGTCCTTTATACCTTCAGATTCCGGACAATTAATCATGGAGGAACTTTATCCGAACAATCAGGTCCGCACCTACTATTATGGAACTGTGGTAGCATTTAGGCAATATCGAGCCTGGTTCTTCGCCGATACATCAGGAACACATAGAATGAGATATAAGATAGATAACGGTCCTTATAGCGATACTCTGACCTTCTATGTGGGCAATTGTGGTGGAGGAGGCAGCGGTGGGATTTGCCCATGCTGTGGTCGCCCCTATTGAGAGGTGGATCATCCTCTCCATTCTTTAATTAAATGTGGGATATCGTTTTTATCCAAGAGCCTTCCTTTCAAGCGCTCTGGCAGATCCAGACAGCGAATTTTGTGCCCCAGCAACCTTTTTATCCCCTCCCGCCGCTAGCCCCTCCTCATGATACTTGTCTATTCCCTGGGAGGTTCAATCCTCGCCGGCCGCGATGCAAAAAGCCTGCAGGAGTACGCCGATGCCTTAAAAGAGCTAGCAAAAGCGCACCAGATCTACGTCGTGGTGGGCGGGGGCAGGATTGCCCGCGAGTACATCGAGAAGGCCCGCGATCTGGGCGCCTCAGAGATGTTCTGCGACCTCATCGGCATCGGGGCGACAAAGCTCAACTCCGCTCTGCTCATCGCTGCCCTCGGACGAGCTGCCCCCCAGGAGATCCCGGAGACCTATGCCCAGGCTGCTCGCCTGGCTAGCCCCGGCAGGATCGTGGTCATGGGCGGAGTGGCCCCGGGCCAGACCACAGACGCCGTAGCCGCCCTGCTGGCGGAGTATGTGGGCGCGGACCGGCTGATCATCGCCACCTCCGTAGACGGAGTCTACACCGCTGATCCGGAAAAAGATCCTAAAGCGGAGAGGATCGCCAGTATGACCCACGGAGAGCTGTCGAGAATGGCCGCCCAGACGGATATGAAAGCCGGCTCCCGCTCCCCTGTCGATCCCCTGGCGGCCAAGATCATAGAGCGAAGCCGGATTCCCACCACCATCGTCTTCGGAAAAAAAATCGAAAACCTGAAAAAAGGTGCCCTGGGGGGGCACAGTGGAACTGAGATCAGGCAGGAGTGAGGGTTTTGATCAGGTCCGCTGGGGAGACGAATCCCCAGAGGGTGCCGTCCTCTGAGACTACCAGCTGGCCAGAGCCGGTCTTGCCCAGCATCTTGATCGCCTCGTAGATGGTATCCTCGGAGTCGATGGTCAAAAATCCCCGGCTCATGAACTCTCTCGCTTCCTGATCCCCCTTTCCGTCCGCTATCGCCCGGACGATGTCCGTCTGGTTGACCATCCCCGGGGAGCTGTCCTCGACGAGTGCCTCCTGAACGCCGTTGTGCACCAGAATGCGCGCTGCCTCCTGCATGGAAGCTCCAGGGGGAATGCGCACTGCGCGACGGGCGATCTTCTTGATGGCCAACTTGGGCACGGATATCATCGCGTCCACGTGGATCATCAGCCGGCTCATGGTGTCATCCCTGCCCCGGACGGTGCCCCGAATGTAGAGCTTGTTGACGGGAGTGGGTCCCACTTCTACCTCATCGCCCACATTGAAGTCTCTGATGTTGCCGATGATTCGGATCACGCCATCGCATAGCTGAGTGTGCATCACCTTGTTGAATATGATCTCGCTGGCGGTGGTTCCCTCCATTAGCACGCCATTCCTGAGAACGGGTACGGTCACCACATCCCCCGTGGCCTCGACATTGAGCGCCTCATAGGCGGATCCTGTGGCCCTGTAGCCCCCCTTGGGGCCAGGCACCCCCTCCACCAGATTGAGGGCTTTCAGGGATTGCATCTGATTTC
The DNA here is from genome assembly GCF_002496465.1 of Methanosaeta sp. UBA356. Classification (NCBI taxonomy): domain Archaea; kingdom Methanobacteriati; phylum Methanobacteriota; class Methanomicrobia; order Methanotrichales; family Methanotrichaceae; genus Methanothrix; species Methanosaeta sp. UBA356. The sequence goes on from NZ_DAKC01000053.1 coordinate 44,234, forward strand.
GGATGGTTCCCGGATTGCGGTCTATAAGCTCGGCGATCTCTTCGCCCTTAACTGCTCTTCCTTCAACACGATAGATGTTGATCAGCGCGGTTAGTATATCTCTTTGAACAGGTGTCAAATCCATGGTTAGATCAAGATTGTTCATGATTAATGTCCTATATAGATCTATTGATTGTAGGGGACTTATGAAAATTCCGTTTAATTTTAATCCTGCTCATGTTCCTCCTTGAACAGTTAAAATCTTGTTTAATGGCAGAAAAATTGTTTTATTTCCTCATAGGGCATATCTTCTTCCCTTTGTGCGGAAATCGTCCCATTCGCTGCCAGATTCTCTTCATCGGTTCTTTCATAATGTTGCCCCAGGACTCCGGGTAGCAGGAGCAGGGATAGACCTCTCCTGAGGGAGTTACATGCATCCAGCTTCTGGCCGCAAAGCAGCCAAAGCGTCGATAGGCGTCGGGAACGGAGAAGATCCTGGGCGCTCCCCTGGAGGAGACGAATTCCGCCAGATGGGCGTGCTCCGCAGAGGTCAGGGCCAGGCCCTCGCGACCGGACCAGCGGCCAGTGGATACCACCTCGAATAGTGTCAGCTCATGCGCTCCTGTGCTTCTGGCCAGCTGGTGAAACCTCTCCAGATGGCAGAGGTTTTCCCGGCGAACTACGACATAAAGGTCAACCAACAGTCCAGCCAGAAGGGCATTTTTCACCGCCTGCATCGCCTCGGAGAAGACGCCCTCCCTTCCCCGCATGGCATCGTGCTCCTCAGCCAGGGGGCTGTCCAGGCTGACATTGACCGCATAAAGGCCAGCATCTTTTAGCCGCTCTGCCAGGGAGAGGGTAAATCCCGCTCCAGAGGTGAAGAGGGTGGATATGGCTCTGTCGTCCACATGTCTCACCAGCTCCGGCAGTTCTCGATATAGGGTCGGCTCTCCCCCATCGAATATCACCAGGGAGGTTCCCATGTCCAGAACCTGGCTTATGAGGTCTTGGACTGCGTTCGGATCGAGGCACAGCCGGTTTCCGGAGTTGGGCAGGGCGCAATGCGAGCAGCGGTTAGGGCATTCCTCGGTGATGGAGATTGTCACCTGGTCCGGGGTGCGCAGGCCCATGAGAGCCCGGATGCGACTATTTGCCAGCCGGTCAAATGCTTTGCCTGGCAGGGGAGGAATCCAGGTTGATAGGGAGAGCTGCTCTGTTCCTGCCCGCACCGCCAGCTGGCCATCGAAAAGCTCCATGCTGGATCTGATAGCGGGCAAGCTGGCAAGTGGTCCTGTAACCCTGATCTTCACCCGATCCCCCTCCAGCCTGGCATCCGCCCGGACCAGAGGGCTGCGATAAAGGGGATAGGACCTGTCCGTGATGGTGTCGGAACTCGGTTCTGGATCGACCTGGGCGGGATTCATCCTCGCTTTCCTCAATAGACATCGTGGGGGTCAAAGACCTTCTCTCCCACCACCCGGCCATCAATGGTGCGATAAAAGCAGGATCTATAACCGGTATGGCAGGCACCGCCCTCCTGCTCGATCAGGAGCAGTATGGCGTCCTCATCGCAGTCCACTCTTATCTCCCTGACAAGCTGAAAGTGGCCGGATGACTCCCCTTTAAGCCAGAGCTTATTTCGCGATCTGGACCAGTAATGAGCCTTGCCGGTCTCTTGGGTCTTGGCCAGAGCCTCATCGTTCATATAGGCCAGCATCAGCACCTCTCCTGTCCTCCAGTCCTGGGCGATGGCCGGAATCAACCTCTCGTTCATACAGAAAAATTATAGCGGATATTTCCTATAAGGGCCTTGCCCAGAAAGAAGGGAAGACATTTTTCATATGAGAGTGAACGGAGAATTATGAGCTGCATCACCTGCAAGGGCCGGGGAGAGTGCGGCCAGCCGGTCTGCCCCATAGTCCGCCGGCTGGAGGAGCTGGTATCCCTCCCCAAGATCGGCAGTCGCATGGAGGGATTCACCCCACCGGAGGTCTTCGTGGGCCGATTCGGCTATCCCCTGGTCAGAGCTGGGCCCGTCCTCCCATCTGCCCGGGCCGAAGAGCTGCCTCATCTGGGGATGAACATGGATGAGATCATCTCTGCCCGCATGGGGATGGTCCGTTCCGAGACCAAGGTTCGGGTAATGGAGGCAGACGAGCCTGGAAGGCTTCTGGAGGCCTGCCAGCAGATCGCTATGTCCTCTGCCCCGGTGGGAGCGGAGGTCTCCTTCATCAAACCGCCCCGGAGAAGGCTGCAGTTCGATGGCGTCCTCTCCCCCACCGGTCCATCCGGGGAGTTGGCTAAGATGGAGATCACCACCAATCCCCTAATCCCCCGCAAGGTGGACCAGATCGTCCTGGACCGGGGTGCTCCGGCCGATGTGGCAATCGCGGAGCTTTACTCTGCAGGCATAGATATCGATCACCTCTCCCGACTTCTCTCCATAGGCTTGCTCGGCAATAAGAGGAGGCTAGTGCCCACCCGCTGGTCCATAACGGCATCTGACGACATGATCGGCAAGAGCCTGAAGGATGAGGTTCTTGATTTTCCCGAGGTTAAAGGCTACCATTTGTTCTCTGGGGAGGAACTGGGAAACCACTTTGAAGTCCTCCTTTCTCCCCGGCCTTTCAGCTTCGAGCTGATTGAGATCTGGCGGCCTCATTCCCTCTGGGCGGAGGAGGGATTTATAGGCCGGGACGGGGAGGACGCCCGTCCCAAAAAGGGCTACAGCCCTCTGGCCGGCGGTTACTATGCCGCTCGGCTCGCCGTGCTGGAGCATCTCTCTCGCTGGGGTCGGCAGGCAGGGGTGCTGGCGATAAGGGAGATCTCAGAGGACTACAGGATACCTCTAGGGGTCTGGGTGGTGAGGGAGGTGGCGCGAAAGGCGATGAGCTCAGATCCCACGCGCTTTGACGCCCTCTCCTCCGCTCGAGAGGTGATGGCTGGCCGGCTGCATACCCCTGAAGTCTCCTGGATCAAAAAGGCGGAGCTGTTGACAGGATCAACACAAAAGAGGCTGACCGAGTTCTAGATGAAAAGAATGCTGATCAAAGTATGTAATGAGGAGGGAGGCAAAAGTCAGGCTTTCGGGTGGGAAAGAAATGAGATTCGACCTTTGCCATTAGTTATATACGGCAATTGCCGAGATATAAATGTTTCGGTATTCAAATGATTTAGAAGGTGACGCCCGTTCAGGGCGTTCAGCTCAATCCAGAGAGGATCTTTTTCATCACCTCAGCTGCCAGGACCACCACCAGTCCGGTTATCAGGATCAGAATCCAGCTCTCGGATGTAAGCGGCCTGGTCTCGAATATGAACTGCATGAAGGGGATGTAGACCACCGCCAGTATGGCCAGAATTGAGGCTGCAATTCCTATGAGCAGGGTCTTGTTCCCCAGGGGATTCATCCTGAAGACGGACTCCTGCAAAGATCGGCTGCTGTAGGCATTGTAAACCGTGAAAAAGCCCAGGCCCACGAATGCCACCGTCCGGGCATAGCTCAGATCAGGATTCGATTGCAGGGTTATTATATACATCCCCAGGGTTCCAGCTACAATGGTGGCGGCAATTCCCAGGGTGTAGATCATCAGGGGCCGGGAGGGCATGGATTCTTTTGGATCACGGGGCTTCCTTTTCATGATATCGGAGTGAGAGGGCTCCAGGGCCAGGCCGATGGCGGGAAACTCCTCTGCCACCACATTGATCCACAGGATCTGGGCGGCCAGAAGGGGGAGGGGAAATCCCAGGGCAACGGCGAAGAAGATGGTGGCCAGCTCGGCAAAGCTGACCGAGAGCAGATAGGAGGTGCCTTTTCTGATATTGTCGAATATCCTCCTCCCCTCCTCGATGGCGCTGACGATGGTGGCGAAGTTGTCATCGGCGATGACCATATCCGAGGCCTCTTTGGTGACCTCGGTGCCCGTCCTGCCCATGGCTACGCCGATATCGGCAGCCGTCAGAGCAGGGGCGTCGTTCACTCCGTCTCCGGTCATGGCTACGATGTGGCCTCTTGCTTTCAGGGCCTCCACTATGCGGACCTTGTGCTCAGCGGTGACCCTGGCGAATACTGATACATCATCTATATGCTCACGCAGATCCTCGGAGCTCATCCGATCGAGCTGGACTCCTTCGATTACCTCTCCGTTTCCTATCCCCAATTCCCTTCCGATGGCCCTGGCGGTCAGGCGGTGATCTCCGGTGATCATGACCGTTCTTATGCCCGCCATCTTGCTGACTCTTATCGCCTCAGGAACCTCCTTTCTCGGTGGGTCCATCATGCCAGTCAGGCCGGCGAAGATCAGCCCGGACTCCATGCAATCCACTTCAACCGGGTCGTTGTTCGATATGGGCTTCCAGGCGAGGGCCAAAACCCGCAGGGCATTCTCTGCCATATCGTCTGCGTCTGCCAGGATCGATCTTCTATCCTCGTCCGTCAGGGTCTTCGTCCCATTGGGGGTCGTGGTCTTTGTGCAGTGGCTCAGCACCACCTCTGGAGCGCCTTTCATGGAGACGATATAGCCCTCTCTATGAACCTCGTCCACAGTGGTCATCCTCATGCGCTCGGAGTCAAAGGGATACTCAATGAACCTGCTGCTTCCATCTCTTGTCTTATCTAGAATCCCTGCTTTTTTGGCGGCCACGATAAGCGCTCCCTCCGTAGGATCGCCCACCACCCTCCAGCCGCCATTGGCCCTCTCTATGGCAGAGTTGTTGGCATGCACTCCAATCTTGAGAATCCTCGCCAGGTCCTCTTCTGTGGGCTCGAGCTTTGCTCCCTGGGATATGAACTGGCCGGATGGATCGTATCCTGCCCCCGTGACCTCGATCTTTCTGTAGGTGCGGATCTCACGAAGGGTCATCTCTCCTGTGGTCAGAGTACCGGTCTTATCGGTGCAGATCACCGTGGTCGAGCCCAGGGTCTCCACTTCGGGAAGCCTTCTGATGATGGCGTTCTTCTTTGCCATGGCCTGGGTTCCAAAGGCCAGGGCCAGTGTGACTATGAAGGGAAGGGCTTCAGGGATGCCGGCTACTGCCAGAGCGATGGAGGCGATGAGGGCATCTATGACCGGCAACCCCCGGCTGAACATGAGGATGAAGACGATCGCCGATATCACCATCACTAAAAAGGCCTGCCTTTTCGCCAGCTGCTGGAGCTTGATCTTGAGAGGCGGCTCGGCCTGCTCCTGCTTCATCAGGCCTGAGATCCTTCCTAGCTCTGTGCCGAGACCGGTGGCGGTGACTATTGCCCGACAGTTGCCCTGAGATATGATGGTCCCCATGAAGACCATATTCTTCCTGTCTGCCAGCGCCATATCCTCGGGCAGGGTCTGGACCAACTTTTCCACCGGCATGGACTCTCCGGTTAAAGAGGACTCGATGACCTGAAGGGAGGTCACCTCCAGGATGCGGCCGTCGGCTGGCACCTTATCCCCCGCCTCCAGGAAGACCACGTCCCCTGGAACAAGGTCTGCAGCAGGTATGGTGCTCATCTGACCGTCTCTGATCACATCCGCCTCTGGGGCCACCATCTCCCTCAGCGCCTCCATAGCCTTCTCTGCCTTGTACTCCTGGACGAAGCCGATGATGGCAACTAAAACGACGATCCCCAAGATGACATAGGCATTGGTGGTCTCTCCGGCGATAAAAGAGATGATAGCGGCAAAGATCAGCACCAGGACCATGTAGTCTTTGAACTTGCCTATGAATATTTTCAATGGTGAGGGTTTGGTAGGGCTTTCAAGCTGATTGGGGCCGTGCTGGGAGAGCCTTTCTTTTGCCTGCGTCGAGCTTATGCCTTTTTGGTCGGAATCCAGCTTGGATAAGACCTCTTCCGTTGTCATCGTGTGCCAGTTCACAGTTTTTCAGACCCCTATCGCATTGGGATAAAGTGGAGTCCGTCAATTGTAGAAATACTTAACGCTGATTCCTATGAAATTCTGAGGCTGTTCCCTTCAAGCCTGTTTCCATATAGGCCCTCTTCGATATCTGCAAATCATCTCTTGGCTCAAAACTTCTATTCATTTTGTCTTCCTTGATCGGATGTGCCGTTCGACAAGTTTATGTATCATCAGTCTAACCGAAAAAACGTGCCTCTGAATACAATACAGGTCCCAATTATCGATCATAGAACCATGCTCTCAGAGCAGAAGGGGCGTGCTTTGGGAGTCTATAGCCACACAGTCTTTTCTTTCTTTTAAGGGCAACTGGCAGTTGCCCCGAAAATCAATCAGAGCAGGGATGATACTATGCCATCAGATTTATCAGAAAACGAGTATCTTGTGCTGAAAGCGATATCAGAAGGACTTTCAGATCCAGGGAGCGTTGCCCACGAGCAGCAGATGAAGATCGAGACGGCCCGAGCGGCAGCCGATCTACTGGCAGAGCAGGGCCTGATCCAGGTGCATAAGTCAGTGGATGAGACTTTTTCCCTCACCGATGAGGGAGCTGCATATGCCAGGGAGGGCCTGCCAGAGAGAAGGCTCCTTCTATCTTTAGGAGGGGGTATGCCCATGTCCGAGATGAAGGACCCTGCCCTCAAGATCGGCCTGGGCTGGCTGCGTAAGAAGGGCTGGGCGACGATCGAAGGGGGATTGATCAAACCCCTAAAAGACGCTGACAAGGGCGAGGATGAGCTGATCCTGGAGGCTTTAAGAGATGGAGTCAGCTCCAATCCCAAATGGGACGAGAAGGCCCTCGCTGCTTTGAAAAGCCGGGGGCTTGTCACCTCCAGCAAGAGCAAAGAGTGGCGCTACATCATCACCGAATCCGGCCGCCTGGCAATAACAAAGCTCGAGCCAAAGCGTTCCGGCACAAAGAAAGAGGTACTGGATATGCCTGCTCTCACTGCTGAGATGATAAAATCGGGGGAGTGGCAGGATGATGTGGACGGTTTATATCTGGGCTACAGAGGCTCAGTCTATCGCCCTCGCCCCTATGACGTCTCTCTCCCTGCCGATCGGATTTTTCCGGGAAAAAGGCATCCCTACCAGCGACTGATCGATAACATGCGGGAGATCATGCTGGAGATGGGATTTGTCGAGATCAAGGGGCCGATCGTTCAGACCAGCTTCTGGAACTTCGATGCCCTCTTCCAGCCCCAGGACCATCCGGCCAGGGAGATGCAGGACACCTTCTATCTGAACAGCCAGGGGGATATCCCCGATTACGCCCGGATCAAAGAGATGCATGAATGTGGCGGCAGCGTAGGGTCTACCGGATGGGGAGGCTGCTGGAGCCCGGAGGTGGCCCAGCAGGAGGTATTGCGTACCCATACCACCGGAGTGACGATCAAATACCTGGCAGAGCATCCCCGGCCGCCGGTCAAGGCCTTCGGAATCGATCGGGTCTACCGGCGGGAGGCTATAGACTCCACCCATACCCCGGAGTTCGAGCAGCTTGAGGGAATAGTGATGGACGAGAGCGTGAGCTTCTGCCATCTCCTGGGCATCTTGAAGGAGTTTTATGGAAAGATGGGATTTGAGGAGGTGCGCTTCCGCCCGGGCTACTTCCCCTACACTGAGCCTTCAGTCGAGCCCGAGGTCTATATCGACGGCCTGGGATGGGTGGAGCTGGGTGGAGCAGGTGTTTTCAGAAAGGAGGTTACAGCCCCATTCGGCATCGATCATCCCGTTTTGGCCTGGGGCCTGGGAGTCTCCAGGGTGGCCATGCTAAGGCTGGGGCTGAAGGACCTCCGGCTGCTTTATCAATCGGATATCGAATGGCTACGCCAGACGCCGGTTTCCATCAAGCTGTGAGGAGTATACCATGCCCGTTGTCAGACTTTATTATCAGGATATGGAGAGGCTGATTGGCGCCTCTCGAGAGACGATCATGAGCAGGCTGGCCATGATGGGTGCAGACATAGGAAAGAGAGCGGAAGAGGAGTATGTGGATGTGGAGTTCTTCCCCGACCGGCCGGACCTCTATAGCTCGGAGGGGGTGGCCAGAGCGATGCAAGGATTCCTGGGGATCAAGACCGATCTAGTCAGCTACAGCGTCTCCCCCGGTCCTGTCGTCGTTCAGGTGGAGGAATCAATAAAATCGGTGCGCCCTCTGATCGGCTGTGCAGTGGTGCGGGGTCTCGAGTTCACCGATGAGGCCATCGAGTCCCTGATGGGGCTGCAAGAGGATCTGCACTGGGGCCTAGGCAGGAACCGGCGGAAGGTGGCCATAGGAGTGCACGACATATCCAGGGTACGGCCACCCTTCCGCTACTTCGGCGAGAGCCCTCAACGCAGGTTTGTCCCTCTGGACTATAGCGAGGAGATGACCATGGAGGAGATCCTGCATAATCACCCCAAAGGAAAGGATTACGGCCATATCCTGAAGGACTGTCCGGTCTATCC
>NZ_DAKC01000053.1:52814-53565 GCF_002496465.1 Methanosaeta sp. UBA356
TGACCAGCGTCACCGAGGAGACGGAGGATCTCTTCATCGATGTCACCGGGACCGACCCTGTGGTCCACAAGGCCCTGAACATCGTGGTCACCTCTCTGGCGGAGCGGGGAGGGAAAATAGAGAGCGTTCTGGTCAAGAGGAGCGAGGGCGACTTTCTCAGCCCGGATCTGTCGCCCGCCAGCTGGAAGGTGAGAACTGAGGAGGCCAACCGGCTGATAGGATTTGATCTGACGGGAGCAGAGCTGGCTGAATGCCTGAAGAGGATGCGCTTTGGAGCCGTCACCGCCGGCGAGGAGATGGATGATATCGTGGTGGTGCAGGTCCCGGCCTACCGGGCGGATATAATGCACTCCTGGGACATCTTCGAGGATGCGGCCAAGGCATATGGCTACGACAATCTGGAAGCCCGGCTTCCCCAGACGGTGACCGTGGGCCGGGCCCATTCTTCTGAAGTGCGCAAGGGAGAGATCAGGGAGATCATGGCCGGCCTCGGGTATCTGGAGACCATGCCCTTCACCCTGACCAATGAGTTGGTGCACTTCCAGTGGATGCGCCGATCTGCTGCTCCGGAGGCGGCGGGAGCGGTGCGGGTGCTGCACCCCATAAGCGAGCTGCATACCATCCTCCGTACCTCGCTTCTCAGCTCCCTTCTGGAGATCTTCGCCCTCAATCAGCATCATCCTCTTCCCCAGAGGATATTCGCTGCCGGGGATGTGGTGAAAGACAAGAAGACCAGGATGAATCTGGCTGC
>NZ_DAKC01000098.1:0-4951 GCF_002496465.1 Methanosaeta sp. UBA356
CCCAAATCAGCAACGACTTTATACTCCTTCCGATAACCCCTAACACACCGGGAGGAACTTTAGTTGAAGGATTATCTCACGATGGAAGATGTCAAACTCGATAATAAAAGGGTCCTGGTTAGAGTCGACTTCAACTCCCCCATGGACCCGAGCGGAAATATCCTGGATGACAAGCGGATCAAGAGCCATTTAGATACTTTGCGTGCTCTGGAGGATTGCCGGGTGGTCCTCATGGCCCATCAGAGCAGGGCGGGAAAGAAGGACTATACCACCATGGAAGCCCATGCCCGCTCTGCCACCAGACTCCTTCGACGCGATGTTGCCTATATCGATGACATCTTCGGCTCTCATGCTCGAGAGGCCATAAGATCCCTAATGCCAGGGGAGGTTCTTCTCCTGGAGAACACCCGCTTTTATGCAGAAGAGAACATGAACCGCACGCCTGCCGATCATGCTAAAAGCCATATGGTGAAGAGGCTGGCTCCTCTATTCGATCTGTTCATAAATGACGCTTTTGCCGTCTCCCATCGCTCTCATTGTTCTGTAGTCGGATTCACCGAGGTTCTGCCCAGCATTGCCGGCCTTCTGATGGACAAAGAGATCACTGCTCTGGACAAAGGGCTGAAGGGCGATGAGCATCCCACGATCTACTCATTAGGAGGTACCAAAGCGGACGACTCCATCAAGGTGATAGAGAATGTGCTGCGGCGCGGCGGAGCGGACAAGATTCTGACCTCCGGGGTTGTAGCTACTGTCTTCTTGATGGCAGCAGGAATCAATGTTGGTGAAGCCAATCGAAAGTTCGTAGAGGATCAGGAGTATCTTGAGCAGATACCGGTTGCAGCTAAGCTTCTGGCAGAGTATCCGGACAAGATCGCAATGCCGGTGGATGTGGCCCTGAATAAGAATGGAGAGAGGATCGACGTCGCAGTCTCCGCCCTTTCCAACGATCTGCCTATAGCGGACATAGGTCTGGAGACCATAGTCGATTATTCCAAAGAGCTAAAGGATGCTCGGGTTACAGTCATGAACGGGCCGGCAGGGATATTTGAGCAGGAGAAGTTCAAATTGGGGACATCTGAGCTCCTGAAGGCCTCAGCCGAGTCGGACTACTCCATCGCCGGCGGAGGGCATAGCGTGGCCGCCATCGAACAGCTGGGGCTGGAGTCCAAGTTCTCTCATGTGAGCATGGGCGGCGGTGCGAGCATCACCTACCTATCGGGAGAGCCCCTGCCGGGAATTGAAGCCCTGAAAAAGTACGCTCTAAAAGTACGCAAGGCTTAGAAAAGAAATATCAGGGCAGCAACTCTGCCACCCTATTTCTGCATTCCTGCAGAAGGGCTTCAGGATCGCCCCTGGCATCAAAGGAGGCTGCCGAACTGTGGCCTCCGCCGTCACCTCCATGGGCTCTGCCGATGTCACCCAGGATCTGGTTGAGGTTCAAGCCGGCATTCGCTGCTTTGCGGCTGGACCGGGCGCTGATCCTGACCCGATCGCCATGCCTTCCGGCTACAAATGCCACGTCTGCCCCCAGGTCTATCAGCGCTGCTGCCGATGAGCCCTCGAAGGAGTTGATCCTGGAGGCGGCTATCAGCCATTCTCCCCGGCGCTCGATCTTTGCCCGGGAGGCTGCCTTGAGGACTGCTATCCTCTGAGAGATGTCCGGGGCAACGGATAGGGCCTGCAATGCCTCTTCATAATCAAATCCTCCTGCCTCTAGTAGCTCTGAGGCCGCCAGAAATGACTCCGCGCTGGCTCGCTTGAACCGCCCAGTGTCCGAGATAATCCCCGCCATTAACCCCAGGGCCATCTCCCTGCTCGGCTGCCGTCCATTGTCCTTCAGGATCTTCCAGACGATCTCCGCAGTGGATTTGGCCGGCCTTTGGATATAGAATTCTGCCTTGTGGGTCAGCCCTTCATCCTGGTGGTGGTCTATGAGTCCATATCTGGCAAGCTGGATTCTGCCCAGCTGCAACTGGACGGATGTGTCCACCACCACAATCAGGTCCCAGCCCTCTTCTGAGGGATCGATCAGTATATGTGCTCCTATGATATCAGATAGAGCCTCTCCGATGCGGCTCAGGTCGTCTATCGCCCCCACTGTCCCTCCGAAGGCCCCGGCCAGGGCAAAGGCGCTCCCTATGGCATCAGGGTCGGCGTTGCGGTGGCACAGGTACAGGACGTTTTTGTATCTGCTGACGATGGAGCCGAACTCGGCCTCTGAGATGAGCATAAGAGAATTGGTCAAATCCAAAGAGATAAGTTCTTTCCCGCCAGACAATATTTTATGCTCTTTATGGATAGATCCCAGGCAGGAAAGGCGCTGGCAGGGGCCCTGGACGGGTTTATAGGCCAGGATTCGGTGGTCTATGCCCTTCCCAGAGGTGGGGTGGTCCTGGGATATGAAGTAGCCCGCCACCTTGATGCTCCGATGGATCTGCTCATAACCCGAAAGATCGGCTATCCCGGCAGCCGGGAATGCGCCGTCTGCGCAATATCCGAGGATGGGGAGATGATATGCGACAGCTTGGGCGCTTCCCGCCTGGATCCCGCATGGCTCGGCGTGCGGGCAGAAGAGGAGATGGAAGAGGCGAACAGGCGGCGAAGAGCCTATCTTGAAGGCAGACCGCCCCTGAATGCGGGAGGGAAGGTGGCCATAGTGGTTGACGACGGCATGGCCACCGGGCTTACCGTCCTCCTGGCCATTATGGTGCTGAAAAAGCAACATCCTAAGAGTATAGTGGTTGCCGTTCCCGTCTCTTCGATGGAGGCAGCAGAGAAGATCAGAAGAGAGGCCGATGAGCTTGTCGCCCTGGATGTGCCCCCTGATTTCTGTTCAGTATCTGAGCATTACGAGGAGTTTGCACAGCTTGAGGATGAGGATGTCATCCGTCTCCTCAGGGCGGCGGAAAAGAGGGAATAGTATCGTCTCCCGATCAAAACGGTCTGCTCCGACTGCAACCGCAGTCAGTGGCACTTAGCTCTTATCTTTTACATGAAGATCGGGAAGGACAAATGGGGTATAAACCAGACCGAGGGGATTGTATTCTTTGAGCAGCTTCAACCTGGCCATCCTTATGGCATCTCCGATCGAGCTTTTGTCTTTGAGAAAATGCCCCAGACACGCCTCGGCGAAGCTACATGCCAGCGGTTCGAAGATGGTGGTCTCTGTCCCAATGACCCCTGCGCTGCCCGAGCGGACGAAGTCGGCAACCAGATTAATTGCCATTTCCGGGTCCAGGGCAGTAGTGTGGCAACCATTGATAAAAACCAGTGGTTTGGGTTCTATCCATTCGATGTTGAAAGCATTCAGATTCGATCCATCTATGAAATCGTTGCCCGTTCCATCTCCGACCTGAAGGTAGGGAATATTGTTAGTGGAAATCCCGCCATGACAGTAGAAATAGATCAGATGCGATTTCGGGCTCTTTAGGTTATTGATGATCTCCAGCCGCTTATCTGAATAATGCCAGGATATATCGGTCCTGATTTCTCGCAACGCCCTCATATGCCCATCGAGGCGATCGAGGTTTGTGGCTACACATACCACCATATGCGGACCATCATCCATGACGATCTCCGAGGATGATTCGTCGGGCACAGAGGTGGGAAATCCCAGGATATGCCTGAAGCCCCAAAATCCACTTGGACAGACGTAGCCATCTGGGTTGCCCATTTCGTCTCGCTTGGAGTGGGGGCATAATCCATTAAAGCATGGTGCTTTGTCCAAAGGCGAATTGCTCTGAAGTGCGGCGGAGAAAGCCTCGCAGAGCTTGTAGCTACCTGCTTTGGTATCAAGAGGATAATCATAGATCAAAGCTGCCGGGAGAATCTGGGTGGGCGAGTCCCTTATGGCGATCTGCACCATGCCAGGATTGAGCATCAACCTCGCCAGCTCATTGGTCTTGCTGTGGGTTTTGATGAACTTTCCAATTATGGCATCATAAAGCAAATACCCTCTTCTGGCCAGAGATATCAGATCCTCTTCAAGCCTCTTGAGACTTAAATTCTCATCAGAAAAGCGATCTAGATAGCGATAGGTCTGCCCTTCACCCTCCTTCCAGGGCTTTTCTTCCCCCCATGAGGCTTTCCACAGGGCTTTTCTGGCATTCTCTGTCAGATTCTTCAGTTCGGTCGCCGGTATCACAGCGCTATTCTTGAAAATGGGCTCCTGCTCCTTGGCACCAAAGAAGCTGAGGGTATGGGTGCCATCGCCATTGCTGTTCAGGAGAATGCTGAGGCGGTGAGGAGCAAAGCCCCTGAGATGATTTGCCCATAGGGTGTGGCTCAGGGTGTAATCAACCTCCGAGCTCAGGGCTCCCTCTTTTTGCAGGCCATGATTTGCTACGATAGCTCTTATCAGCCTGGATTGGATGAGGATCTGCTCGTAATAAATATTGCAGCGCAACCGGAATGTGCCCTCTTGTGCCGGTGACTTGACCGGGAAGAGCAGGCGTCGGTTAAGGATATCTACATCTGATACTGCCCGCATTGATGGATCCGGCTGGTGCAACACACGGGCAGTTCCATCATCTTGAAGCTCCAGCTCCCCTACATCCGCCCCTTCAGTGATCTCGATCTCACCATCGAAGGGAAAGATGGCTACCACCAGCCTGGCTTTCGGTGGCACATAATCAGGAATCGTTGCAGGCGCTGTTTCGATAGATTTCAGAGTTGGCCGGCCAATATCAAGCCAAAAGCAATAGGTCTGACCAGGCTTTAAGGGAGTCTGAGGATCTAGGGGATTGTCAGCATGCTGCGAGGGTGCAAAGCCGGTGTTGACTGTACGGATCTGAAGGCGAGTCAGAGCTACTCTGAATAGATTCCTTCTCTCCTCTTCACTCATGGAAGCTATCTGTTCTGGCAGAGACATCCCAATTCCATCGTCCTTAGATGCTACTGATTCGAATACATCTGCCTCATCCTTTCTCGTCTTTGGAGGAGGATGCCC
>NZ_DAKC01000098.1:5141-19466 GCF_002496465.1 Methanosaeta sp. UBA356
GGATGCCCTTTTTGTTCCGCTTTGGGAGAATAATGTGTCCATCCCCCTCCCTTAAAATCGTCGACACTATTTGAGACCCCCTTGAGCATCAAATCCCATTTTTCCAGATCTTTAGACGATATCGATGGGCGCCCTTTCAGATCTGCCTCCCAATTTTCCTCTTGAACCAGCTCAGCCTGAACTAAAATGCGGTCCTGACTGGTTGTGAGCAGAAGGATCCTTTTCAGCACCTTGATTCTTTCCGGTTGCGAAGTAATCTCGTGCTCAGCTTCATGGGCAGCATCCACCAAGGCCTTTTTCCTGGCATCAGAAAGGTGGGCGGATTCAGCCAGCGCCAGGAGTATAAGAGCGCGCTGGTAAGGATCTGAAACTGCATAGGCAATCGATATCGCTCTTGAAAGAAGTGGCTCAGTCAGATAAGGCGCGAGGTGAATAAGCAGATCTGGATTGAGCCCCTTCTCGCTAAAGATTGCTTCTTTGAGATCCCTTATGGATTGTTCGATCATTCCATCTCACACATCCCTTTTTCCCAGGAGCAATTATGAGCGCCCATCCAGCGTCTTCATCAATCCGGGGGAACTTTGCCTCCGCTGCCATCTCCCGCGTTCATTGGCGTCACCGTCACTGCAGTGCCCGGTGGGATCACATAGTCGCTGGAGGGCTTTCTGCGTCGTCCGTCTAAGAACCAGTCAATATTGAAGTTATCAGATCTCGATACCATTACAATCAGGGAGAGGAAGTAGGAGAAAAAGCCAATGGCAAGCCCTATGCCATATGCTCCGAAGAGGCCGCCCTCTCGATCGAATAGAGCGAGGACTGCGCTCCCGCCTATGACGCCAATCAATGCTGCCAGGTCGCTCAGCTGGACATCGCCTTTTCTATACCGATTTATTAGATAAACATACCATCCGATTATGGTGCCAAATAGCAGCGCGCCTATCAACTGAATCATCTGAATTACCGATTCATCTAACATGATATTGCCTCCTTTCCCACTCTGAGTCAGGCAGACTAAAAC
Organism: Methanosaeta sp. UBA356; assembly: GCF_002496465.1. Taxonomy (NCBI): domain Archaea; kingdom Methanobacteriati; phylum Methanobacteriota; class Methanomicrobia; order Methanotrichales; family Methanotrichaceae; genus Methanothrix; species Methanosaeta sp. UBA356. The sequence continues at coordinate 6,160 of NZ_DAKC01000098.1, forward strand.
GATCGATCAGCTCTCGTCTCCAGGCAAGATGAAGATATAAAGTCAATCCTCCAGCACAAAAGAAAAGCACAGGAGCCCACATGCCAGAGAGATAAAATGCCCAAAGAGCAAACATCAGAGTCGCTGCTCCTGCTGCTATACCATCAAAGAGCGGACGAGTGATCTTGCCGCTTAGACTGCCAATCCACCAGCCCCAGATCAGGCCTATCCCCATGTATCCAAGCAAGGAAATCAACATAAAGCCCCTATATCCCTTATTTTGTATAACAGATAAGCCGACCTGTTCAGGTATCAATCAATTATTGATAATCTGAGTATAAATAACTAACTTAATTGGAGTCTATTATCTATTATCGATATCGAAGATTGATATCGAAGCTTATCGAATTTAAGGGGCGGATCATGAATATCCGCGGGTTCTGGTTGCGCCTTGGATTAGGAAAGCTATTAACATCTATAACGCCAATTAGGTAAGTGAGAGATATGCAGCAAGATACGCAGCAAGAATTGAGGCAATTGCCAAACCTGGAGGGAATCGATCCGGAGACTGCAAGGCGGCTGCAGTCATGCCTGGATTGTGAGTTCGCCTGCACACCCGTTCGATATTTCCGGACCAGAAAGGCGACATTCCTCGCTAGTTCAATTGAGCCCTTGTCCATAAGAATCTCGGGATTTGGCGAGCCCTTCCAGTCCAGACAGCTGACCTGCTGCAACATCGACAACCCAGAAGACCTGGAAGTGAGCATGGATTCCTGCGAGATGCTCTTTTTTTCGGCAAGAGATCCGGGCGTCCTCTATCTGAAGGAGGGGATGTGCTCTGTCAGCGGGCCGAAGCGCTCGGATCTGGCCCGAGAGATTGATCGCCCGGCCAGGCTTCTGGATGAGCTGCCAAGAAGGGATCCTGATGTGGTGAGGATGGACGAGAGGACATTCCGCCAGACGGGGACGATCTCTATCCAGAGTCCTTTCACTCTGGTGATCCTGGATGGTCAGCCCGGAGCGGCCAAGCTATGAACGAAATCAGGGAGATTTCCAGCCTCTTGGACCGAGAGCTAGAGGCGATAAAGCACTCTTTCTCCAATGATCTAGCTTCTGAGAAGATAGGCGGGAAGGCTTCTTCCAGGGTGGTGAAGCTTCTGAATCCAAAGGTCATCACCTCTGAGAATAAGATAGAGGTTATGGGGCCGGCGTTCCTGATAAGCCTGGCCGAACTGAAGAAGGCAATTAAAAACCGCTACAAGACGCCGGGGCGGAATATATTCCCGGAGGTGGCCGACGACTTCGTATTCAAGAACGGCATGGATGCCATAAACAGGCTGAGCAACTTCGACACCAGCCAGGCGGCAAGCGATCTGGTCAATCTGTCAAGGCTTGTGAAAGTGCCTTCTGACTCGGAAAAGGTCGCTCTCATCAGAAGGATAAAGCCGCTGGAGCTGGTGGACGAGTACATAATCGATGGCAAGCATACCAGCGGAAGCTTCCTGGGGAGCTTTGATCTTCCCCTGGTGGTTATGACCGACGATGGTGCCCAGTTTGATTTTGAGAATCCCTCAGATGTGATGGGCACAGATAAGCGGCTGGAAGAGTCGATGTCCATCAACATGAAGAGCATAATGCTCATAGCCGAGCGGGTGGACGACAACACCATTCAGACCACCAGCGGGCTGAAGCATGTATTTTTGGGAAACACAATGGCAGTTATATCCCTGATCTGCCTGTTAATAGGCGCCTTCTCTCTAATTGAGCGCAGGCTGTTCTTTTTCATTATATTGTTCATCTGTGGGGTGGCTCTGGCGGTGGCCAGATATCTGCCCACCAGCTGGAACAGAGAGTTCTTTGGCGTCTCGGAGATGAAGGTGGTGGGCAATGGCTACACGGTCTTCAAGTTCTATGGAGATATGGCATAGGGGAGAAAGAGGGACTAATCTTTAAATGAGGTAGAGTAGATGAGCGGAATAGATAGCGATATATTGCGGGAAAAAATAAAAGAGAGGATGCCTAAGCCGCCGCATTTCTCTCTTGGAGCTACAGCTTTCATTGCCACTGCGATCATCTTATTGCTGCTGCTGGTTTTAGTGGGAGGATCATTCATAGCCATAATCCCTGCCGGGCATGTGGGGGTGCAGGACCGGTTTGGGGTGGTCTCCGATACTGTGCTGAGTCCGGGATTCAACCTCAAAGACCCGCTCACCAGCGTCCACCAGATGAACACCCAGACCCAGCAGATAGAATACAAGCAGGTAACCGGGACGTTGACCCGTGAGGGCCTGGAGATAAATCTGGATAGCAGCGTCCTGTGGCACCTTGATCCGGCCAAGGCTCCGGACATCTTCAGATCGGTAAGAGGAGACTATGTGGACACCAAGTTGACTCCTTCCTTCATGGGCCTGCTTCGAGCGGAGATCAAGAAGTACACTGCCGAGGACATTTACACCAATAAGTCGACTGAGATCCAGGCGGATGTAGAAAAGCAGCTCAAGATGGAGCTGGATAGAACCGGCATCATCATCGAGAGAGTTTGGCTGAGGGGGATCTTCCTGCCGACTGAGCTCCAGGTGGCCATCACCACCAAGCAGCAGAAGCAGCAGCAGGCCCAGCAGATGCAGTTTACCATCCAGCAGTCTGAGAAGGAGGCGGAGAGGCTGGTGATCGAGGCCAAGGGCATAGCCGAGGCGAACCGGATCAAGGGAGAATCGGTAACGCCAACCCTGGTATCCTGGGAATTCGTGCAGGCGATCAAGAACAATCCCAATGTGCTCTACGTGCCCATCGGCTCGGGCGGGGGAGAGGTGCTCTTCAACCTCCCCGCCCCTGGGCTGAAGAGCTGAGGGTGATTAAGGTTAATAATGTTCCCCGAACACATAGAGCGGCCCGAAAGCTTCATGGCCCCTGGCAGACAGATATGGAGACCGATTATGGTAACCGTGCTATGTAATGATGCTGAGATCGAGGTCCCGGATGGCGAGGTCTGCCAGATCTGCGGCTGCGAGCTGGAGGAGTTCGACGAGGTCACGGGCACGGGGATTCATGGGTACTATCACTGGATCTGCGTGAATCACGTGGATGCCTGAGAGGCTTGCTTTATGTGGTGATTGCCTCCCCGCCCCCTTTGGGCCCAGGCCGGGAGGTATGCTGATGGCAAGATTCATAAACCAGCAGGTGATTGCATTATCCTCGATCTGCTGGAAGTCGATCGAATAGATGCAGGTCGTATGCGGGGATAACCAAGCCAGGCCAACGGTGATAGACTCAAGATCTATTCTCGCAGGAGTTCAAGGGTTCGAATCCCTTTCCCCGCATAATATTTAATCGATGAATAGTGGTTTTGTGATTTTTATATTGGCTTAGTTTGCTCATACGTGAATATATCCAAGTATATTTGTTGGGGTGGGCTAATATGAGCAAGGTTGGGGTCAATTGGCATACTAGACCTAAAATCTTATACAGTAAGGGCGTGGTGCTAGACCGTTTTAAGCGTTATCTGATGGGGATAGGGCTACGTGATGAAACCGTTAAGCTTTATGTAGGACTAGTAGGTGGTTTTCTGGATTATGCTGAGGCAGATGAACCTAACACTGAAATTGCTGATGCTTTTAAGGACTATCTTATCGAAAAGAGACTATCGCGAGGTCACATAAACAATGCTTGCTTTGCAATAAAGAAATTTTATAAAATGAATAATATCGAATGGAATTTTATCAGACTTAAAGTCAATGATGGACTTCCATACTATTTCGATGAAAAGGACGTTCTGACGATCTTCCAAGTCTGTTCAAATATGAAGCATTTGGCTATGCTGCAAACCTTATTTTATGGATGCTTAAGGAGCAGTGAACTATGTAGGCTGGATGATAGCGATCTTGATCTTAAGACAAGAACACTTAGGTTACGTGAGACTAAAGGAGGTAGGGACGACATTGTGTATATTAGCGAAGAATGCGTTGATACATTAAGAACATACTTGAAAATGAGACCGCAGATAGAAGTCGAAAATCGGTTTCCGCTGTTTTATACCGATAGTAGAAACCGCTGGAGCAACGGAGACGTCAATAGGATGTTCACTTATTATAAGGATAAAGCGCGAATTACCAAGCAAGGAGGCCCTCATGTCTTCAGCAGGCATACAACCGCGACCTTAATGATTGCCAATGGCTGCGACTGCCGAATCGTTAAGGAAATACTACGTCACAAGGATATTCATACAACGCTAAGATATGCCCATGTGGCTGATAAGACCAAAAGAACTTCATATGAACAATATTTAGTGCTTTGAATCACCAAAAAATATAAATAAGAGCCAGGCTTTATACTTTTTGGTGATAGACTTGTCTAAAGTGGAAGGAAAAGCAAGCATTTCGCTTCTTTTTGAAGAGGGCGACTATGAAGAATCAGGCATTATTATAATTTCCTGTAATAAAAACGAATTTAAAAATTTGTTGGAATCATTCATTGTAGAAAGCCGAAAGCATGTAGTAATCGGATAAAAAGGGCTTTATGAGCCCTAAAATCGCGGTTCTTTTTTCTGAGCAATAATTATACGTCCGATAGGAGATCGTGGGTTTTAGGCGCTGAAAACCGCGTTTTTTGCGAGGGAGTATATAAACGAAATCACGGTTTTTTAGGGATGATACTCTTTTGTCTTGTTTTTCTTACTAGAAACGTATTAACTCCCTTAAAAGATTTGGTGGGCAAGGCGTTCAAAAAGTATTTTATAACATATAAAAAATCCGTAAAATTGGATTTTCTGGCTTTACTATGATTAGTAGTAAAAATATTTTTACTAACTAATCCTGTCAGGGTGTGGCTAACTCTTGGGCTGCGGTTTGTTCTTCCAGGCCGCGGCTTTTCTGCCAAAGCTGCGCCCTTATTACCTATAAGGATGTGTCTTTTTTGGAATTACGATTTTTGCGAAAGTTATGCGACAAAAGCGAGGCTAATAAAGCTGCTCTGATGGCAATACCACGGCCTATTGCGCAAGCATGGTCTGAAGCGGGCTTTAATTGTCTAGAAATGCTTTTTGACGGCGATACGTTACTAATTACGCCCAAGCGGAGCTAATCATGTCTGATTTTGCCAGAAGCGTTCAAATCCTGATTGAGCTTGTTGGAAATCCGGAACAGCGCCTAACCGAGATCAATCGATTGACCGATCAGCTCAATCATAAGAAGATCGGGCTGAATGATGCTGTTTCTGGTTTGGCTGGAGGCGCTAATAATGCAGCTGGGGCACTGGGCAAAGTTGCATCCTCAACGCAAGATGTCGCATCCAAAGCAAGCGATCTGTCCGGGAAGAGTGTATCCGCTTTCGGCAAGATCAAAGAGAGCGTCCTCGATCTGAATAACGGCGTGCAGACTCTGGCTGCTTCGCTTGCTGGCATTGCAATGGGCGGTGCGATTTCAGGTTTGGCCTGGAAAACATCAGCAGACCTGAAGCTAATGAATGAGCAGATTGACAAGGCCATAAACGCCAACAAAAAACTCGGCATCAGCAGCACTGAATTCGATGAGTTCGTGAAAGGACAAGTGGAGGCAGGTGAAGGCACAAGGCAAGACACAAAGCAAGAGCTGTATAGCGTTTTGATGGCTGGCGGCAAATATTTCAGAGGAAGTTCAGCGGAAAAACTGGAGCAAGCCGATGCAATCACCGATTTTTGGTTTTCGCAGCAGGAACTAATGAAGGCCCAGGGCATAAGCAGTCCCGAGCAGCTTATTCTGCAGAATGTCCGAACCGAAGGAAAGATGAGTGGCCGGTTTGGCGAAAAGTTAGCTATGGCCATGGGCGTTGATGCCAATAGCACAGATTTTGCTTCTGCTAAAAACCGCATCAAATACATGATTGAACAGGGCGGCCCCATCGATATGAAGGTCGAAATGGATAAGCGGCCCTGGGAAGATCTACTGGTAAGCGTAAATACTCTGAAATACGCTATCGGCGACGGTCTAGCCCCAGTGATGTCTGTTTTTATAAAAATGTTAACGGGAGCCGTCAAACTCCTGAATTCGATTCCTGGGGCAGCACCTCTTATTGGACTTGCGGGCGGTGCTATAGCACTCGTATCTACTCTTACTTTGCTTAATGGGGTTTTGATGCCGGGCCTTGCATTACTAAAGCAAATGGTGGTGTGGACGAATTTACATACTGTTGCAGAAATTGAACAACTGGTGGTTTCTAAAGCTCTTATCGTCACGGATTGGCTTGGGGTCACTTCCAAGGCAGCAAGATCAAGTGCGAACGTCGCTGCAACAGCGACTACCGTGGGATTGACGGGAGCAACTGTCGGCCTAACTGGAGCAACTACTGCACTGGCGGTTGCAGAATGGGCAGCACTAAGCCCGCTCTTATTGCTAGCTGTACCCTTGATCGCGGTCGCTGGCCTTCTGTATCTTGCTGAAACTCGCACTCATGTATTTAGCAACGCACTAGACAAGCTATCTAAAACCGAAATGAACAAGGACCTCATTAAATGGTTAGAAGACGTCGGTTATTGGGCGGGGTATGCCGTTGATAAATTAGGTAGTGTGATGGGGGCTGGCATAGAAACAGGCATAATCAGTCCGATAGTCAGCCCGATAGAAGGGCTTGACAGCCTATATAAATCTGCTAAGTCCGGTGGCATCCCCAACGTACTTGGATTGGGCGGCGAGGAATCTGAAAATAATAGCATACTCCTTACAACAAAGCTCTTCCAACCAATCTCTGCAATATCCGGGCACATAAGCACCATCGATGAAGTCACTTCATGGATCAAAGGGCTGCTTGGAACGGGCTGGAACGCCATCAATGGAATTTACAGCGGTATTGTAAATTTTCCCCAAAATGCCTATAAATTTGTGGTCGACGGTATAATTGGTTTCGGAAAATGGATATACAATGGCATTGTTTATTGGGCGACTTGGATCTACAATGGTATACTTTATTGGGCTGGGGAAGTCCGAAACGCCTTTGACAGCGTAATGAAGGACCTTGGCATAGACGACCAGATAGATAAATTCAAGACCTTCATCGATGACGTCCGAACTTCAATAGGCGACCTTGTAAGCGATTTCAACACGCTTGTGTCAGGGCTTACAGATAAATTCAACACGCTTGTGGACGATATTAAGATCACCATCACTGGCCTTATTGACAAATTCACGACGTTCGTGAGCGATATTAAAACCACCATCAGCAACTTGATTCCTGGTTGGATGAAAGGCAGCGATAGCGGTAATGCGGGCTCTGAAGAAGGCTTCATAGAATTCATAAGGAACGCTAAAAAAGGCAGCGAGAACTATGATAAGTATGCCCAGCTAAGTGATGAGGCACTAAGGGCCGCCTATCGAGAAGGCTTAACAGGTGTGCCGCAAGACCGTCCTAATATGACAGATCCTTATGAGTATGACAATATCGTCAAATATGCGGTACCAGAATATACGAAATCTATCCAAAATAACACTACTTTTAATACCACCAATAATATAGATCCCCTTGGTGATCTGGGCGCGGCTGTTGATAAAACCCTTCAGGATGACATTGCGAAGATCAAGGAAAAAGTAGATAGTGGCGAACCCATTTCAAGCCTGACACCAGACCTGGGCAATCCAAGCGGGCTTATAAAGATCGCATATACCGGACTTGATAGTGCGTCAGGTGGCCGGATAAGTGCGGCCATCGACAGCGGCAAAGAAAAACTAGGTTCTGCTATCGATAGCAGTAAAGAAGCATTAGGATCAGGCTGGAACGCATTACGGGACACTGTGGGCTTCGCTGATGGTGGATTCGTGGAGAAAACAGGATTTGCTTTAGTGCATTCTGGAGAACCAATCATTCCTGCCGAGGTAGCGAATTCATCAAAACTACAAACTATCCTTGAAAATATAGCATATGGTAGCGAAACAACGACAACAAGCACCATAAATAACGAACCAATTATTAATATATATTATAATGTGGACCCGCGAGCCGGAATAATAATGAGTGAGTCGGATTTTGAAAAAAGAATCCGGAAGACCGTAGCTGATGCCTTAAGGCAAAAGAACGGATATTGAAGCGAGATGATAAAATGCCAATTCGAAACATAACTTTTATTGGTGGAAGAGACGTATCAGACGACGTCATTTCCATCAATACAGAACACGTTAGCAGCCAATCCGAAGCAGTAGAACCTTCTACCTGCAAGGTCACCCTCAACAATCATGACTTGGTGTACGGCCATGCAGTTGTAAGCGGGGAATTCATTCCCGGTCACACAAGAATTCAATCAATCGTGGAAATAACAAGGAATGTGGTTGATGGTTCTTCATTATCAAAAGTCACGAACCCTTATGTGCTGTTTACTGGGGTTGTAAACGACGCCGCCTACACCAATGAGATCGCTACCATAGATTGCATTTGTGAATCAGGGTTTGGTGCCGGATCAACATTGGATAGGTCATGGTCTGCAGATACCTTTTTCAGTGAAAAGGTAGCCGACTGGCAAGAAGACATAGAATCGCAAACAGAAGCCAAACTCTTCATATCAGACAGGACCACTAGCCAAAGCATTAAGAAGTCGCAGTTCACCCCATCAAAACTATCCTTCAATGAGGCACTCCGCGCAATTTCAACGGGCTCCTCCAAGGATTTTTACTTCGCTACAGATGAAGAACTCATACCAATAATTGTACTGGCTGACGACAAAACCTATTATGAGATAGTAGAATTGGATCCTTTCGTATTGGAACCTGGCGACGCAACCACCCTGATAGGATACGCCAATGAGGTTACCGTCATCCCAGAAAACATAACTGACGTTTATGTCCAAGCTAACGTTCCTGATGCAGAAAAAGAAAAAATATATGGCTGGGACGAGGATGCAGAAGGGATCGAAAAATACGGCCGGATAGTTGCTCCCATCGTATATGATCCAAGCATTTACACCAAGGAAGATGCACAGGAACGCGCTGAAGCATTAGTTGAATGGTATAAGACATTTATTGATCGCGGCATTAACGTGACCGTCTGCAGTATGATTCCGAGGGTACGATCAAGAGTCATATTTAACGTACCTGATGTTAAAACAGGTAGCGGTACTATTCGAGTTATGGCTGGCGTTAACAAAAAGCGTGTAGAATACTCCGCAAACGGTGTTATAACAGAACTAGAATGTAGATTATTGGAACGTGGCGCAGACCCAGAAGGACCTTCCGAAGATGAACAAGAATTTGCGAAAGTTAATCATGAAGTTCCGAAACAATGGCAAGAATACCTAATTGATTTTGTCCTCGTATATGGACCGCTTGGACTTCTTTCTACCACAAAATACGTAACCTTCATGGTAGATAAATCTGGCAATGTTTTCTTTGCAGATGCATCTACTCCAGAAAATAGACATCCACTCGATCAAGCTCCTGAAGCTGTTAAAACCATGTTCTACGAGGTCGAAAATGATCTTCTAGACAAGGCAGTTGCACAATGGGGTTCCGAGTTTCGAGCAACATAAGTAAAATTAATTTAGTCTTATATTACTTTGATTAAACAATTATTTTTTTCCGTAAAATTACAATTGTAGCATATTATATTTGATTAGGAGAATATAAAAATGATTTTTTCTCGAAAGATACAGAAAAACAGCCAGCACAACTACGGCCTAATTACAGTGCCCAAAGCCATTTTGGACGTATGGCCCGATATCAAGAGCGTGGATATGCTTTTCGATGAGGCACATGGAACAATTGTGATCACCCCACGGAAATAATATGACAGTAATGAAATTTAATCGCGTTCGGATTGAGAGAATTGATGATCCTGAAGAATATGATGACATCATATCCGCGATAAAAGAACAGCGAGAGAACTCAAAAATAACGCAAATAAAATTAATGAACTTTGGAAATGATAATATGAAAAAACCTGAAGAGCGCAGAAACTACAAGAGAGAAGCCGCACTAGAGCAGCTACGAGAAACGTTAGGCCGCGAATCAATATTCTTTTCGGATCCTGAGCACCCTGATAATGAGATCGAAAACGAGCTTGCCCAAATAAAAATGAAATTGAATAGCAGCGGCAGAACGACACTGGAGCAAGCCCGAGCACAGCTCCGGAGAACTCAGTCCCTCCTAAATAAGAGGCGGCTATGAGGCTTCACGATTTTGCCCGTGATATTATAAATCGCGCGCGAGTGAACTGCTATGCAACCGATACATCAAAAGCAAGCGATCCACTGATCAGGCCCTTTGGGGAATTCGATGAGCAGAAGGCAACCTTAAAGTCCCTGCAGGTGTCTACTATGGCCCTGTGCTGGATAGACGCCAATGGCAAGCTAGTCCCCTTCGATTCAGCGGAATTTAATGCGGTCCAAAAGGAGATCGCAGCCCTTCAGGGTAAAATTGATAATAACAGTAGCGTTCTCGAAAAGCTAGATGCCAAGGTTGCCGAGCTAGGGCTCACTGAATTCAGTATCAGCAAGCTTAAAAGCCAGATAGAAAAGCTGCGATCACAGATCAATCAAATCAGGGCAGAAGAAAATGATTCGCTGAGATCCAAATGGGAAGCGGTAGTAAGCTTAGGGGGAAATCGGGGAACCTATGATGCACTTCCGGAAGTCATTGAGGCCAGGGCAAAAGCAGCTGAAAAAATTGCGCCCATTGAAGCTGAAATCATGGCCCTGAATGCCCAAATCCGCAGCCTGGAATCGATATTAAGCAAATTTAAGAGATAAAACATAATAATTTTTTTATAGAAAAAAGTAATACTTTGGTGATTAAAAATGACAATACAAATGGATGCAGCTATTTGCATGAAATGCGAATCTGAATTAAAATCCTTGTTGGAAGATATGGCCACAAGCAAAGATATGTCACTTTCTGCATATTGCAGATTTGTGCTTGGGGTTGGCCTGGATGAGCTTTATAAACGAAATGTGAACATGCGAAAACTGGAGAAACAATTTATTAAATAAAAATAATAATAATGGCACAAGCAGCGTTCGCAGCGCCCTTGTGCGTTTTATAGAGGTAATATTATGATAAAGAGTAGTAGACGTAGTACTATAAATACTTTTTGGTCAATCTTCGATGAGCCAATATGTATCGATGGACAGCCAATCCCCAAACCAGAAATCGGATACAATGAGGAGCTTTTGAGGAAATATTGTCCCTGGCTATTTCAACCGTAAGGTTTATATAGTAGAACGTATTAGAAGTTATTGTTAGTCCGTAAAATTTTTTAAAAGCTATTATATTTGATAAAGGTGTTTTTATGACAAAAGATTATGAAATGATAAGTCTATGGATAGCAAATAATGAAAAGCAAATTATACGCGATGTTGCCAAGAATAACCACATGTCAATGTCTGACGTTATTCGAATTCTAATTAGTAATAATATTAAAAATATACAAAAAGGTAGCACACTTCAGTTAGTGTAGAAAAATAAAAAAGGCAGTGCCGCGCAAAAACACTGCTAGGAAAATTTTATGCTACTAATAATAAATATTGATACTTCTAGTATATATAGTTTTTGGTTGGTGGTCCTATGACCAGCCTACTAAAGTATAGCAAAGTATATAGTGATGATGATAGATTTGCTGATGTTCTAAAAGTTACTGAAGATGTGTATGACGGGCCTTCTGCTATTGTTGCCAAAACAACAAGATTCGGATTTACTACTTCGGTGACTAAAATTGCGGAAACCCACCAAGATAAGCTGTTATTAATTGCCCCTACTAACAAAATTTTTGAAACTGTGATAGCTGCTAGTCCTTCTGCCCTTACCATACCTGGCCATAAATACTGCAAATGGATTTTAGATCATATAGATGAACTAGTATTGGAAATTGGTGTACCTTTACCTGGTGTTGGTGTCTGCCCGCGAGTCGGTGCCTGCGATTATAATCCAGATTGTGAAATGCATCGGGCTTGGTATGAAAGTGCCTGGGTCCGGGCTATGACTTATCACAAGTTATTGACATTAGTGTTCGTTTATAGCCCTTCCAAAACATCTGAAATAGCGTTACTTCGCGAGATGCTTAAGGATGTTGGAATAGTAATGTTTGATGAGTCCCATATAATATCTTTGGAAAATTCGCCGTCAGCTGACTTAAACTATACTATTAAAAGTATACCAATTGATTTTATAAACCTTAGAAAAATATATAGTGACTATTTGGAGTTATGCCATAAATTGTATAATGACCAAATGATAAAGGAGCTGGATGAGACCAGAGATCACTATAAAAGTGAAGCATTTCTATCATTTCCCTATGAAAATGCTGCCGCAATAAGCACTGAAGCGCTTACTTATGCTTATGCCGAACTGATAAGACTAGCAAAAGCACGCGCTGCCTTCCATTTTAGCGATGATGATATAAGATTTTTGAAAGACGTTATATCTGTAATGACATGCCGTAATATAACTATAAACCTGGTCACTTCTAGCACTGGCGACACATATTCTGTCAAGGGTAAGCCTACCGAGAATTCCCCTACTATAAAAAATGCTATCAAGCTATTCCTGAAAGATATATGTCCTAATGCTAAGGTCTTCTTTGTGTCTGGTAGCCAATTCGAAAAATATCCTGGAATGTTTTCAGAAATCGCTGGCCGTGAACTTGCCAATGTCTGTGTGCCTGACATCAAACAAAATAATTCCAAAATGACCATTGTCCCTGATACCTGGACTTATAGTTCTGTGGTGATTGCCGGGAAAGATCTTAGCGGGACCCAAGATAAGCGAATAAAAGATCAGATCTTAGATATAATGGCGAAAGAACCTGGCCAACCAATATATATTATATGCTTTAATAGAAAACTTCAAGAAAAAATAATAAAGATGAAGTTAGAATTGCCAAAAGGCTCCCTAATAGATTATTATAGATCTTCAGATTCTATTGGCGTAGAATGTTCTGCTAGAATTGGGATTGCAATCGGCATCGCAAACAATCCCATCAATACGTTTGATTTTGCTACTGAAAATGTTGCCGAAAGTAGATCCTTGCGATATCAAAGTGTTCATTCTGCTACCTGGCAAGCCTGGTCGCGTATAAAAGATCCGGAAGGAATAGTGCCTTCTAAACTTTATTGTATTGGTATCAGGACAGATGATGTTGATGCTATAATTCGACAAGGTTCTGACCGCCAAGTAATCTATAATGGTAAGGGTGCCAATAAACAAATTATCCCCGCTACTGTAACCCTTAGTGAAGAACTGCCCAAGCCAAAAGTATTGATGGAACCTAAAAGCAAAGTTGCTTTGAAACCTTCTAAGATGTCTGCTAAAGATTTTATTGACTGTACTGTTTCGCTAGAAGATAGAATGAAGGATGAGCTTGTTAATCTGAGACTACCTTTA
>NZ_DAKC01000098.1:19679-21106 GCF_002496465.1 Methanosaeta sp. UBA356
GCGAAAAAGTACGTTTTTTAAAGATGACTGACTATAAATTATATAATCCTAATGAAAGTACTGACTGGATAGAAAATAATTCAATCTTATTCTATACTAATATTATTAGTCGTATAGATAAATGCGGGCTTCAAGATAAATATCAAAAACCTGGTAAAAATTGGGGATACTGGACCGGTCCTCCTAAGATACCATTTGAAGATCTTTTAATCCAGCATTTCAATGCTATTGAAACTGTTGCTTTACCTCCCTTTGATTCTGATAATATTTGTTACTGGTGTGCTGCTGACTTTGATGACCATAATAATACACCACAAACCAATAATGTCATTCAATTCACACAATACCTGAAATCTTTGGGCATTCCTTACTTTGCCTTGCTGTCCGGAAGCAACTTAGGATATCACGTCTGGATCCTTCTTGAACCCTGTAAGACCATTACTGCTTATAAGTTCATTCGACAACTAATTCATGATGCTGATATCGAAAATCCGGGCAAAATTGATCTATTTCCTAAGCAAATGGCTGCAAATAATTCAAATAACGCCAAAGGCTATGGTAATCATCTTAAGTTGCCCAATGCCTTTAACTGGAAAGCTGGCCGTAGATCTATGCTGGTTGATCCAATTACTCTGGAACCTGTGCCCTATGTCACTATACCTGGTGTGCTTAGACTTCATGAAATAAATGAAGTTCCTGTTAAGCATAGAAAGGAAAGAAAGACCATTTCAAAGCCATTTGTTCAAATACCCGCAAAATATGAGCCTGATGGCCGTATTTCTGGTAATATGAGACCCTGTTTAGTAAAAGCTTTGGACCAAGAATTAACTGGTGGAGCTGGTCATATGACCCGCGTTGCTATTTGTCATGAAGCTATAAATGCTGGAATGGATCGCGAATCTGTTATTCAATTGTTTAGTGGTCAGGCTGATTTTGTTTATGAAAAGTCTGCTGTACAAGTTGATTTTGCTATAGCCAAAAAGTATAATAAATGGAACTGTGAAACCATACATAGAGATTGTATTCAATTTGTAGATTGTACGAACTGCTTATATAATAATATAGCTGACATAAAAGTAAAGTTCGAGAGTCCGACAATAGAAGGGCTAGAAGAGCCCGAACAAGAGCAACAAGAACCTCAGGAAGCATAAATATGAATCAAACAACAAATAATAAAAATAATGATGTCATGAAAAATAATGACGTTGTAGAATTCGTTACTGAGATAGATCAAATGTTTGTGGATTCGATGCCGGATACCCGGAAGTTCATCCGGCTAGCACTACCTGGGGAAGTTGATGGTAAGCTTCCTGTATTGGCAATGCGGTTTATCTTTCAGAACGATGAAGGCGCGCTATTTAAAGGCATGATATTTCCTCCTAAGGGCAAGTATACAGTAGCAGACCTCAATCAATTAATGTTGATTA
>NZ_DAKC01000098.1:21377-39837 GCF_002496465.1 Methanosaeta sp. UBA356
TAATGATTGTGGGCTTGAGGGGCTTTTTTATAAGAGCTATAAAATTAAGATGGAAAAAGAAGTCAAATACACGCCTTATCAGCAATGTCATCAGATGTTCAATGGCATCATTGATACTGTGGTACTTAAGGATCATGATCAGCTACCTGGCAAGTTCTGGCATCATTTTCAGGACACAGGATCTATATCGCAGACCTGTGATCCGTTTACAACCAAATCAGGTTATGATGTATTCTTTTTTGACAGCAAGCGCGTTGACTTTGAATGGACAGCGATAGAAGAATGTTCTAGAGAATGGAAGCGGATTGAAGAAAAATATGAAAAACGCGTGCAAAGTTCATGAGTGCAATATATAATTATAATATTTTTGAAATGGTGGTTAAATTATGAAAGAAAATTTCAATGAGTGTACTGAGGAAGACTCTCGAATATTAAAAGTGCAGGTAGTCGCAGTGGACATGAAACATGTAGTAATTATATGTCCGGTTTGTGGACAGTTTCATTGGCACGGTACTGGCGGTTTCGGTATTAATAAGCTCAATTATGGTACTAGGGTTCCGCATTGCACCACTAAAGATATTGCCAAAAAATGTGATAAGTCGGAACCGTATAAAGAATATGAGTTGATTACTTCTAAGGAAACAATACGGCGAGAGAAGACTTTGCCCAAAGATTTGACTGCATGGAGAAGCAGGCAACGAAGTGTTAGAAGGGATATGGAAGAGCAGTGGAGATTAAAAGAAGAGGCAGACCGCGATGAACGCATATTAAAGACGGTGCGGGATATTAGTAGAATGGAAAGATGGCTTATATCTGATGCTGCTATGGTGGCCCCTATTCACGTCACTAGGTGGATGAATCGGCACGGCATTTACTACGAAGATGGACAGTATCGGGTAGTTTTTGCATCGAAGGCCAGCCCGGAGTTATGTGAGATATTTGGCAAGTATGAGGATAAGAAATAGATGGGGAAACATTTTCACCGTTCATAATATTTTTTTCGCAAACACAAGAGGGGGAAGGGCGAAGGGGCCGAAGGCGTCCCTTCACTTGTGAAGGGGGACGCCGTAGGCCACGAAGCCCGACCAGATGCGAAGGAGAAACTATAAATACTAGTCATTGTTGGCCTATCGATATGTCACAAAATTTATATGAAGACATGATCGATGCAGAAGTTTCAGGTGATCGACTAGTTATTTGCTTTAATGAGCAAGACCAAGAATATCGTGCGTTCCTGGAAACACTCGAAGGCATTGAATTTGGGCCCATAACCTTTGATGATAATGAAGAATTTGGGGCCTCATTCTTGAACAGCAAAGAAAATAGTGACAAGATCAAAGCAGCCGGATATAGTCTAATGATTTCAAGCAAGATATCAGAAAAGTGATAGTTTTATAAATCATAATGATTCGTAAAAATCTTTTTTTCGCACTAATTTGATTATAAATGTCTGGAAGAAATTCTGAATTGATTGGATTTTGGGTAACACCGGATGTCAAAGCGAACATTCAGGAGCATGCCCAAAAGAGCGGGCTATCAGTATCAACTTTTTTAAGAATACTGCTTGAAAATTGGCTGGAAATTGAATATAGAGATTGAAAAATACGTTTGAGGCACAAAATATGAAGTTTTTTAACCACAATAATGAATTTAAAGCACGCGAAAAGGCGCTAAAAGCTTTAAAAAGAACCATTGAAAGCGGACGTTTTGACAAAGAGAAAATAATAGAACTTATGTATATGTGGCAGAGCTGCATACAACAGGAAGTCAATTTGTTTGGGGAGTGCACGGCCATCCTAAATCAGATTGCGGAATCAGAAGAAGCAGAAGATACTACCAAACCATAATATTATTTTAATAACCAGATGTGAATTAATATGATTGATAATGAATTAAATACGCTTATTGGAAAAATACTGAGAATCGATATCCGGGAACGTGACGCCCCATTGTACGGGAAGCTGATCGAGGTCACCCCCTTTTGGATCACTATCGAACGGAAGAATGGAAGCAACCGCATCATAAGCATTGCAAGAATTTCCGGGATTGAACCTGTGAGGGCCCAATCATGCTAGATAAGATGGGACTGTTGCGGGCTGTGGCGTTATTGATGGCAGCGCAGCAAGGCGTCATTGATCTCACGGATGATGATAAGGCGCTCATCTGCAAGGCATTGGGGAATCATGCGCCGAAGAGTGGGGCTTAGGCCCCTTATTTTTTGAAAAATCAATATGGTGAGGGCTAAATGGCTACTAAGAAAATGGGGTCGGGCTGGCTGAAAATATCAACACCTGAAGACATGGAAAAGGCACTGACCAGGATGCTCAACAAGATTCTGATGTGTGAGGATCCACTTTTACATGCTGGACGATTCGCGTCGCTGGTGAATTCTTGGGTCAATGTGCACAAGCTTTCTTTGGAAGAGGAAGAGATAGCCGCGATCAAGAAACGGCTTGATGCAATAGAGCAAATGAAAATAATTGAGAATGAGAAACAGAAAATAATGATTAATGGTGGTAAAATTGAGCAGCTTGAGTAGTCTGGAGAAGCGAATTGAAGTACTGGAGTCCGCAATACCATTCGGGGCTGATCCTTTACAATTAATAATTAACAATCTAAGCGATAACGACCTGGGGTTGCTTTCGGAATACCGGGAATTGCATGCGGCTGGTTTCGATACCGAGGAGGTTCGGGACATGATGGGCAATGATAGTTTTGAAATGGCCCTTGATGTTATGAGGGGAGTGGATAGTGAAATTGCTAGGCTGACTGTGCCCCCCAGCCGGAAGTTGGTAGCCGGGAAGAAGATGCGGGCTGTTATCGACAGCGGGATTGGCGGCACTAAGAGGCAAAGAAAATCCGACCCCGAACCCGATATGGGGATCGATAATGGCGCCTTCTGACATCCATAAGGAACTTATATCCGCGAAAAGGCGCATGGGCCGATTCCTGGAGAACGGGGATATCAAGCACTTTATATTTTCAGCTCATCGATATGCGGCTTTAATGCGATATCCAGGCGAATCATGGTATCGATCATAGCATTCTGAATCTCGGACCACTTGGTATTTTCGTCGCGATAACCTCCAATATTCAATGTCTTCATTATCCTGCATGCTCTTTTATTGTCAAGGCGTTGCCATTCAAGTCCTTCGCCGAAGCCAGCATTTATGCTTGCTTCATTTTCGCGAAAAGTGTCAAATATCCTTTTATTTCTTCTTTTATTGCGGCTGTCAATGTAAAGCTCTACTTTGGCTTCGTGCATAAGAATATCATATTGATAATATAATCCAGCTTTCCCCGCACCAGTAGATATATAACTGCTTTTTTGTGGAGAAATATTTGCATAAAGATCTGTTTTGCTTTTTGCTAAATTGAGTAATTCTTCCCAGAATTTGTATCGAATATTATCGCGCCCATCTGGGTCTTCTGGCTCTTTTTTAATCTGTTCTGGATTTTTCCCAACTATCAGGGTCAATAAAGGTGCATGGTTTGATTCATCAATTTGTATGGCTTCTAATTTTAATAAATAAAATGCTGCATCTGTCGATTCATTGAGCCAATTGATTGCATTAATGTGTTCAGGTCTGGGATAAGCGTTTATCCAGATAGCGCTTTTTGCACTAAAAGCCGTTAAGTATGTGATTAGCTTTCCTAGATGGTCATGATCACTCGGTTCAAGTTGATTTTCGATAACCACGAGGTCCCCAGAATCCGCCTTTGCAATCATGTCTACTGAAAAATCGCCTGCTTCCTGCTCAATTTTTGCATCAGATAGATATAATTCGATCTCCTCATGTTCTAGCACTTCATTCAGGACTTCGATGTTATCTCTGAGCCACGGAGTGAAATTTTGAGCTTCATCTTCCCAGACTTCACGCAGCGACGGTCTTTGCAGCTTCCCTATTGGTACTAAAATCCCTCCCGTTATTTGAGCTAGGTTTTGCAGGAGGCGATCATAGGATTTCAGTCTTTTCATTTCAAACTATTATTATATAAACTGTTAATTTTAAGTTAAAGGACATATATTTTGCATTAATCAAGTCTTAAACTAACTATAACGTATATAACCAGCCTAAAAGTTTAAATACTTGGCACAACTAATTAATGGACAAGCAAATTGAGGCCAATCACAAAATCGCGCTTAAAAGACTGAATTGGGGCAGAATAGACTAATAATATGTAGTTGTTATACTCAAGATCTATTCTCGCAGGAGTTCAAGGGTTCGAATCCCTTTCCCCGCATATTTTATTATAAAAACAGGTCATTTCAGGATAAGGACTATAATTAGCATAAAACTTATAATTTGGTATGCAAACATTTTGCAGGAATAAAGATTAAATAGACGAAATTCGGATTGTTTATTTTATATTGCTAGGACTGAACTTTGCAGATTCTAGCCCTATCCACAAAAACCTGCATGTCTTCAGCCCCCGGTTTGAACAGATGTGATACTCGAATATGACTAAGAATTGAATGAGAGGTTTAAATCGTGATAAATCAAGCCGTTATCTGGACTCTGATAGCCTTCATCTCCTTCGCAGGCATAGCCTTAGGTGGATATGATCTATCCGGAAGCGAAAAAGCAGAGAGCCTTAGCACTTCCAGCTCCGCCTTGCAGGGAATTGAGGCTGGCGCCGGCGCTCTTGCCGGTGCAGAGATACCACAAATGACTGCCACCGCAGCAGGAACTGAGCAAGCCTTCTCTACCACACAGACACCGACAAACACTGAGCTGTTGACGCTCCTGCCCTTTGATGCCGAAGCCAGCCAATCCACGCACGTCTTCTTCAAAGGGAGCTATTTGGGATGGAACGGATTTGAAGTTCAATATCCCCGCGCCTCTCCCGGCCTATGGATTGAAAGATCGGTGAGCTGGTCTTGGTACGCCACTATGCCTCTGGGCAGCTGGGCACGGGAGCTTCTCTATGTGCCGACAGCTTCTCCGATCTCCATATTTGAGATTTATCCCAGCGGATATGTAATGAAGCACGACCTGGGATCAGTCCCGCCGGGATACTACTATATCTGGTATTATGCGGACACTCCGGGCAGGCATCTAAGCTTATTCGCATTAAGCAACAGTGTTAGCAATGCTGTGACCATCGACGTGTATGGCATTTACCATCAGAAGGTAACCCCCACCGACCCTAAGAAGGAATGCGAGAAGAACTCCTACTGCCATTGGGTGAATGGCCAGTGCCTTTGCACTATGCCAGATCCTGTTGATCCGGAAAAGGAGAAGTGCGAGCAGAAATCCTACTGTGATTGGGTGAACGGCCAGTGTCTCTGCACTATGCCAGATCCTGTTGATCCGGAAAAGGAGAAGTGTGAGCAGAAATCCTACTGTGATTGGGTGAACGGCCAGTGCCTTTGCACTATGCCGGATCCCGTTGATCCGGAAAAGGAGAAGTGCGAGCAGAAACCCTACTGCGATTGGGTGAACGGCCAGTGTCTCTGCCGCGGCTTAAACCCCATACCTGAACCCTCTCCCGAACCCGATGAGGCTACGATCTGTCAGCAGAACCCCTATTGCAATTGGGTAAATGGTCAGTGCTTTTGCACAGGATTAAGAGACTCTAGCAGCGGTGGTTTATTAGGGAATTCTGCGGAGGCTCAGACTCAGATTTAGACAATCCTTATATCTTTTTTTTGCCACTGCATATTATTCCATGTAAAGGAGGCATTGACAGAAACTATAAATCTTCCGGCGTACTTCATTAGTCTTGGCCGCCCAGGATGTATTCCCGGGTTTTTGATTTCGGTAGGACCCAGTCCCGATCGCGGGCTTAAATAGGAGGCATGTGGGGAATGCTGAGAGAACTGGATGATAAGAGAGGCGAACTCGGACAGAAGTCCCTTGGCCTCAAGGATGGACCGAGGGAGCAAAACGCTGAGGCTAGCAAGTGGGCCGCCAGGCGAAATGAGCTCAACCAGGCCACTGAACAGCTGATCGATACGGCACAGGATTTCAAGAAGCTGCGGGACGAATGCAATAAGAATGTGGCACAGTCCAAAAGGAAGCGGGATGAGTGCAATGAGTTGGTCAGCCAGCTCTATCAAAAGATCGACTCAATCCGAAAACAGCACAGCAACCACCGCGCCGGTGAGCGGTCCATAACCGACCTGCGCCGGGAGATAGATTATCTGGAGTTCCGGCAACAGACTGAGGTCTTAAGCCCGGACAAAGAGAAGCAACTGGTCAACAAAATTGCTGCCCTGCAGGCGGAGTTCAATGGAAGAAAAGAGGAGCTTGAGAAGACAGAGGAGATGAAAAAGCTGCTGGATGAAGCGCAATCCTTGAGAGACCAGGCATCCAGCTACCACGATAAAGTGATCAACTTCGCTGAAATGGCCCAGGAATGCCACGATCAGATGATCAGCAACTTCAAAGAGGCCGATCAGACTCGGGCCGAAGCCGATGCCGCTCAAAGGGAGTTCTTGAAGGCTCTGCAATGAAGAGTCCTCACAAATGTCCTATTCAAAGGATCTCTGAGCTGGAGAGCATTGTAGGCAGGCTAAGTCCTGTGCAGAAGATGCTTTTAGGGACCGATGGGTCCGTGACCAGCCTTCTGGAGATTCTCACCGGAAGTCCCATCGAGATCGAAACGTTAGCACAAGAGATCATCCCTGCAGACCAAGCGGTGGCAAAAGAGCTGAACCTGAATCCCGGAGAAGATGTCAACTATCGGGTGGTGAAGCTGAAGAAGGCAGGGACAGGCGAAACTCTCATTTATGCTGTATCTCACACGCCTCTAAAAAGGCTGGAGGATAGCTTTCGGGACGACCTAACCCGAGCAGATATTCCAATTGGAGTCATCCTGAAAAAGCACAAAATCGAGTCCAGACGAGAAATTAACAGTGCAGGATTCCTGCAGGCCGACAGGAAGCTGGGCCAGATCTTCAACATCTTTCCAAAGGAGCTAGTGCTCCAGCGCAATTATAAAATCATCCGGCAAGGAGAACCGCTGATAGCTATTGAGGAGACGTTCCCCTACAACAGTTTTCAGGATGCCAATAGAGTGGTGATAGAGACTCCAGCCAGGATCCATTTGACTCTGACCGATCTGACTGGCACATCCGGCCGCGTGGATGGTGGAGCAGGAATCACACTGGACGAGCCAGGGATCCTGCTTGAAGCGGAGAGAAGCAATGAACTCCTGGTCACGGGAGAAAATGCCGACCGGGCTAAGGCTGCCGCCCAGGCAGTAATGGAACGCTTTGGCCTGGGAGGAGCGCGGCTGACCTTGAGAGAGAATTATAAAATGCATGTGGGCCTGGGCAGGGGAACGCAGCTTGGCATTGCAGCAGGAAAAGCGATCTGCGAGCTTTATCATAAGGAGGTTGGCGTGCGGGAGATCGCCAGGACCATCAACCGCGGCGGAACAAGCGGGATCGGGACAGCGGCCTTCGATATGGGCGGCTTTATAATCGATGGAGGGCACACCTTTGGACCGGGCAGAGAGAAGACGGATTTCAGGCCTTCGTCTGTCTCATCAGGCATTCGCCCGGCGAGAGCGACAGCTCGCCACGATTTTCCCCAGGACTGGAATATACTGCTCGCAATACCCGAGGTTCCCAGGGGCGCTCATGGCCAGCAGGAGGCGGATATCTTCAAAAAGTACTGCCCATTGCCTCCAGCCGAAGTTCATGAGCTCTGCTACCAGATCCTTGTGAGGATACTGCCTTCTGTGGTGGAAGAGGATCTGGATGAGTTTGGAGCGGCGATAAACCGGATTCAAGAGATCGGATTCAAGAGGATCGAGATAATGCTCCAGCATCCCCTGGTGCGCAGCCTGATGGAAGAGATGAGAGCAGCGGGATCTGCTTGCGCCGGCCTCAGCTCCTTTGGGCCGACGGTTTATGCCATCACCGATACCCAGACAAGAGACATCGAGTCCGCAGCTCATGATGTAATGAGATCTGTGGGAGGAGAGGTCATGATCACAAGAGCCCGAAATGAAGGGGCTCGGATCAGGGCGCTCCAATGATTCTATTCACGACTGATCTCCGCCTGAGCCCATCCGGCTCAGATGGTTCCGTCTATGATATCTATCTGCCATTCTTGGGCCCTCTAAAAAAATCTGACTAAACAAAAAAAATAAATCCTTCTGCGTGCTAATAACGAACAATGGATTCAGATCAGGCCGCAATTTTTATTATCATATCCATTGCTTTTGCCTTTTTCATCTGGGGGCGATGGCGCTACGACCTGGTTGCCATGATGGCACTGCTCACATCGGTCATTGCAGGCGTCGTGCCCTGGAGCCAGGCGTTTTCCGGTTTTGCTCATCCTGCCGTTATTACCGTAGCGGCTGTGCTTATAATCAGCCGTTGTTTTCTGGAATCCGACTTAATTGAATTCATCTTCCGGCATATCTCGAAGTCGAACCGCTCAGTCAATAGTCAGGCTCTCTCCCTGACCGGTCTGGTGGCCCTCCTCTCAGGATTCATGAACAACGTGGGTGCCCTGGCCCTTCTTATGCCTTTAAGCATCCGCATCTCTCGCTCCGGCGGCAGCTCGCCATCCCTCTACCTTATGACCCTGGCCTTCGGCTCGCTTCTGGGCGGCCTGATCACCCTCATTGGAACTCCTCCTAACATCATCATCTCCACTTTCAGGGCAGATAATCTTGGACAGCCATTCACTATGTTCGATTTTACGCCCGTCGGCCTGGGAGTAGCATTCGTCGGCCTGGTCTTCATTTCATTGATAGGATGGAGGCTAACCCCCATACGCCAGGGGCAGGCCTCCGGGGAAGAGGAATTTGAGGTTGAAAACTACTATACCGAGGTGAGAATCCCCCAGACTTCGATGACATCGGGCAAGAGCATCCATGAGCTTTTGTCTGCAGCAGGATCTGATATCCAGCTCCTGGGACTATGGAGAGAACAGCAATGCTTGCCGGATTTGAATGGTAGTGAGGCTCTCTTGCCGGATGACATTCTGATCATCAAGACCAACGTCGATGCCCTGGACAAATTGCTCAAATCCGCCAATCTTGAGCTGGTGGGCTCAAAGGAGGCAGGAGCGATTCAGTCAGAGAGGATCGGCTTGATGGAGGTAGTGGTGATGAACAGCTCCCTTCTGGCAGGAAAATCCGCAAACAGCATCTGCATGCGTCGGCACTATGGTGTCAATCTGATCGCTGTGGCCGGCCACGACTCCAAAAGCCTGAAGCGCCTGAGCCAGATCATTTTTCATCCAGGGGATGTTCTGCTCCTGCAGGGCTCAGCGGATTCCCTGCCTGGAATTGTGGAACTGTTGGGTTGCCTGCCGCTGGCAGAGCGCAGCCTAAAGCTGGGCCAGGCAAAAAATATGATTCTGCCTTTGGTCATCTTTGCTCTTGCCATCATCGGCTCAGCTTTGGGCCTGCTTCCCGTGGAGGTTGCTTTTGTCGGCGCGGCAATGGTCATGGTCCTGATTGGAATCCTGACTTTGCAGGAGGCTTATGAGAGCATAGACTGGTCGATCATCATTCTCCTGGGAGCAATGATTCCCGTCAGCCAGGCTCTGGAGAGCAGCGGAGGAGCGGAGCTGCTTGCCGGGAACCTGCTGCAGGTCTTTGGCCAGTTTCCCGCAGCGGTCATTTTGACTGTCCTGCTGGTCTGGACAATGGTCCTCACAAATGTGGTGAACAATGCAGCGGCAGCCGTCCTCATGGCTCCAATCGCCTATGACACGGCCCTGGTCATCGGTGCGTCTCCCGATCCTTTTTTGATGACGATAGCCATTGGCGCTTCATGCGCTTTCCTGACCCCGATAGGCCACCAGTCCAACACTCTAGTGATGGGGCCAGGGGGCTATAAGTTCGGCGACTACTGGCATATGGGCCTGCCGCTATCTATTATCGTCACCGCGGTGGCAATTCCCTTGATATTATGGTTCTGGCCGTTGTTCTAATAAGAACGGTATCCAGTATCCGGCGCAGTCTAAGAACAGGTCGACAGGAACTTCTGGCTCAAGACAGAGATTTATTAGCTAGAAAATATCTGACCTGTATTCGGAGTATCCTGAAGCAATTAAAAATTTATTTAGTATTTGATTATGCGATCGAAAATATCTTATATTCAAACGGTTTGAATAATGTGTCTCCGGATAGGTGCCTGTTTATGAACTGCAGAATTGCCAGCAACGAGGTATTAAGCTTGATATCCGATATCCAGGATAGGCTTAATGACCTTAAAAAATGGGATTTTAGCGATAAAAGCAATTCAGAAGAGATTCTGTACGATCCCTTGAGACAGGCAAAGGCGGTCTTTGATTCACTGCTTGCCAATGATTCAGCAAATGCCCAGAATAATGAATCCCCCCTGGGATTGCAGCCCCATCTAAAAGATGAAAAGCCCAAATCCTTTCAATCTGCAGAACAGGACCCTGAAGAGAATACCATGGCTCCTGCCAGCGACAATCGTCCCTTGCCATTTATGCTCGTGCACATCAGCTCGGATCAGCGCTACCTTTTCGTCAACCAATCCTACGCCAACTGGTTGGGCCTTGATAGCTCAGAGATGGTGGGCCGGCATATCTCCGATATCCTGCCCGAGGAGATATACCAGACATATCTTCCTCTCATCCAGCGGGTCCTCTCAGGTGAGGAGGTGATCTCCTGCATAACCTTCCCCTCAGGAGATCGTCTGAAGTATCAGGACATAACCCTGATACCCCAGCTTGACGAATCCGGCTCTACCATAGCATATTTTGCCGTTATCAAGGATATAACCGATCATAAGCTTAACGACGATGAGCTTCGCAGATCGAAGATGGAGCTGGAGGAAAGAGTCGCCTGGAGGACGAAGGAGCTCGAGCTAGCAAACTCAGCTCTCGAGAGATCAAGAGACTATCTGGATATGATAATCAACTCTATCAGCGATCCGATATTTGTCATAAACAGAGAACATCGTCTGGTGCTCGTCAATGCCGCTTTTTGCAGGCTCATGAGCCTCCCTAAAGAGGATCTCTTAGGCGAGGAGGTGCACGATTTCTGCTTCTCCAGGGAGATGGCAGACGACCACTGGCAGAGAAACGAAGAGGTCTTTAACAGCCGCAGGGAGACTGTAGTTGAGGAAATCCATTCCTATTCTCCAGGTGCTCCAGCCACTGTTCTCATCAAGAGGATACCCATCATTGATTCCGATGGAAAATGGCTTATTGTGGGCATAATAAGAGATATCACCGATATAAAGAAGGCCCAAGAGAGGATACGCTTCCAAGCCGATCTTTTAGAGCAGGTCCATAACACTGTGATCGCAACAGACCTGGAAGGGAATATAATCTACTGGAATAAGTCTGCAGAGACCCTCCTGGGCTGGAAGTCGGAGGAGGCTATGGGCAAGAATATCGCTGAGACCGTAGTGCCGGAATGGGGACTTGACAAGATGAACAGGGTGATCTCAGACCTTATCAAAGACAGAGGCAACTGGGATGGAGAGTTCTACTTCAAGAAGAAGGATGGCAGCACTGTGCCCTTCCATCAGTGCTTTAGCAGCATAAGAGATGGCCGGGGAGAGCTCATCGGTCTGGTGGGGGTGGCTGTGGATTTGACCGAAAGAAAGCATATAGAGGAGGCACTGAAAAAAGCAAAGAGGGAGGCAGAAGAGGCAGCCAGAGTCAAATCGGATTTCTTAGCCAACATGTCCCATGAGATCAGAACCCCCATGAACGCCATAATAGGAATGACCAGCCTCCTTTTGGAGGAGCCGCTGACGCCAGAACAAAGAGACTGCATCGAGGTAATTGAGACCAACGGCGACGCCCTCTTAACAGTGATCAATGATATCCTCGACTTCTCCAAGATGGAAAACAATAAGACCGTTCTGGAGGAGTGTCAGTTCGCTATTGCTCAGTGTGTTGAAGATTCCCTGGATCTGGTGGGGATCAATGCCGCTAATAAAGGCCTAAACCTGGCTTATTCAATCGACAAAAGCGTTCCTGAAATGATCGTAGGCGACCCTTCCAAGCTCAAACAGGTGCTGGGAAACCTGCTCTCCAATGCAGTCAAGTTCACGGATAAGGGCGAGGTCGTGGTCACAGTCTCAGCTCAGGAGGTCGATGGCGATAATGTGATTCAATTCGAGGTTCGGGACACGGGGATAGGCATTCCACAGAATCGCATGAAGCTTCTATTCCTTCCTTTCAGCCAGATGGAGCCGTCGACCTCCAGGCTGTATGGAGGGACGGGCCTGGGACTGGCGATATCCAAGAGGCTGGTGGAGATGATGAAGGGAAGAATCTGGGCGGAGTCCAGTGAGGGTACAGGCTCCAGTTTCCATTTCACCATCAGAGCGCCTGCAGTGAAACTAAAGTTCGATTCGCCGGCAGCAACATCCCAGATGATAGGCAGAAGGGTTGTGATAATCGTGGATAACGAGACCACCCGGCGTATCCTGTGCAAACAGATCTGTGATTGGGGCATGATTCCGCTTACTACCTCATCTGCTTGGGAGGCAATCCAGTGCATTCAGCGGGGCGGTGTTGATATCGCTATACTGGACACGGATCTTTTGGACAATAGCGGCCTGGAACTGGCCGAGGAGATCCAAAGATGCATGAGGACCATGCCTCTGCTCCTGCTTACCACCCTGGGAAAGCAGGTGCCTGACGGTTATTCTCATCTGACCAAACCACTCAAACCAACTCAGCTGCATAGAGCATTGTCTGACATCCTTCCCAACAGCTCTGAAAAAGAGATAAGAAAAGAACCTGTCAAAAAAGAAAAACCTCAGATCAGCCCTCTGAGAATACTCCTGGCCGAGGATGATATGCCAAGCCAGTGGGTGGCCCAGAAGATGCTGAAAAGACTGGGATATAGGGCGGATACAGCATGTAACGGATCAGAGGTCCTTTTGGCTTTGGAGCAGCACGATTTCGATGTAGTACTTATGGACTGGAGGATGCCGGAGATGGACGGTCTGGAGGCTACGCGTATCATCCGCCAGCGCTGGCCTAAGAGCCAACTGAAGATCATAGCTCTCACCGCCTATGCCCTGCCTGGTGACATGGAAAAATGCCTTGAAGCAGGAATGGACGGATATATCAGCAAACCACTTCGAAAAGAGGATCTGGCTCGGGAGCTGGAGAAATATCAGAGAGATTCGACGTCGGTGTGATGATAATGATTAATAGCAATCAGCTCATAAGTCAATTTTAAATGAATTGCTTTCCCTGGCCGAATATAGTTATAAGCAGATGCATAGAGTTTGATCACTGCCGCTATGACGGGAGCATGATAACGAGCGATTTTGTAGCAGCTCTCAAGCCTCATGCCCACTTCATCCCGGTATGCGCGGAAATGGAGATAGGCCTTGGAGTTCCCAGAAGCTCTATTCGGATTGTGTCTGTTAAGGGAGAGCTCAGGCTCATCCAACCGGCCACCGGTCTGGATGTGACCGATAGGATGGTATCGTTCTCCAGGAGCTTCCTTTGTTCGCTATCTGGAATTGATGGATTCATTCTGAAGTTCCGCTCGCCATCCTGCGGCATGAAGGATATCAAGGTTTACTCCAGCCCGGACGGTCCAAGCACTGCAACCAAAGCAGCTGGCTTTTTCGGAGGAGCTGTGGTCAAGAGTTTTCCAGATCTGGCCATTGAGGATGAGGGAAGGCTGAGAAACAACAATCTCAGAGAGCATTTTCTGACCAGGATCTTCACCTTGGCCGCCTACAGAGAGGTGGAAAGAGAGGTCAATATGGCAAAGCTCATTCGCTTTCATTCCACCAACAAGCTGTTGCTGGCAGCACACAGCCAGAAGGAGGCGAAGGTCCTGGGAAATATAGTGGCCAACCGGGAGGGAAAGGATATTTCAAAGCTCCTGGGAGAGTACCATGAGCATCTGGCAATGGCATTGATGAGGCCTCCCAGGTACACTTCCAAAGCCAATGTGCTCATGCACTCCCTGGGATACTTCTCCCATGAGCTATCCTCTGCCGAGAAAGCCTTCTTTCTGCAGAGCATTGAGAAGTACAAGCAGAAGAAGCTTCCGTTCAGCGCACCGCTCTCCATCCTGCAGAGCTGGATTGCCCGCTTCGATGAGGAGTATTTGAAGGAGCAGACCTTTTTCGAGCCCTTTCCAGAGAAACTGATAGAGCTCTGCCGGGACACTCAATGCGAATGGGCGGGAGCAGATCTATTTGAAGGGAGAAAAGCGGGCAGAGCTGATTAAATTGATCCAACTGGCTCTTCGCTGTATCGAGTGGGTAGCGGGATAATTAACACTGGTGGTTTACGGAATACGGAATAAAACCGCAGAGGCGCAGAGCGCACGGAGGACGAACGAACGGAGACGACTATTCGCTCAGAAATATGCTATTTTTTCAAGTGCTGGTAATAAGGCAAATTTTCACGTCTCTGCGAACTCTGCGGTTAATATTCGTAGCTGAATATTCAAACACATGGTAGTTACGGAAAAAAACCTCAGAGTCACAGAGCGCACAGAGGATCATGAAAAAATGTCGAATTCCTGTGAATAGCGCACGAACCCACACCAAATAGCGAGGAGCCATCCAACTTTATTAGCTCTCATTGCTATTCCCTTTCATCATTCCCATCCCATCATCATCCCATCTTCCGGAGATATCGCTCTTCCGAACGATCACCCTTCAGAGACGATCACCTTTCCAGAGCCGCTGACCATCTGGCTGACATTCCTGGGATTGCCCTTATAGTAAACGCTTCCGCTGCCGCTTATCAGGGCATTCAGCTCATCCATGGCGTTTACCTGAGCCATTCCAGAGCCGCTGATGGTTACATCAGACCGGTCTGTCATAAGATCATAGCCGTGCATCGTCCCCGAGCCGCTGATCATAATATCGCTGTCTTTTGTCACGCCCTTCAAGAGGGCATCGCCCGAGCCCGATATTGTCGCCCGAAGATCCTGGCAGAGGATGTTCAGTTCCATGCTTCCCGAGCCGCTCATGCCAAGGCTGAGAGCATCAGATTCTATAGGGGACCGGCTGATGATCCTCCCAGAGCCGCTGATGCTTATGCTCTCCAGCACTGGGGTGGAGGCGAAGATCTTGATGGGCTCATGGGGATTTATGCAGTCCGCCCTTTGATATATGGTGAGCTTTCCGCCAGAAACATCGGTTTTCATATATTGAATGATATTATCCTCTGCCTCAATTCTCAAATGCTTCTCCTCCTGGACGAGATAGACATCACCGATTCCCGCCAGGTCGATGCTGCTGAAGTCGTCAACCGTCCTGTTCTCAAAAGCATAACTTCCAGATCCCTGAATGCAGCCGGGCATAATGCAGCCGCTGATAAAAACCAAAAGGACTATGCTTATTGCGCTTATGAGGATGATCTGCTCGATCAATGGTTTCATTATTTCACCTGATGCAGACGCATATGCGTTTATTCTTTGTTTAGAGCACTAAATAATACATTAGAGAAGCTGCTACTGGAAGGACGATGTTATCGTTGACCTTCAAAGGGAGCGATTCAATGATGCTGGACAGGAGCACAATGGCCAGGGTCCCTACAGTCGGCAGCACCATAAATGCACCCATAGCCCCTGCGGCAAAGCCAACAGTTCCCTCAAAGGTCTTGCTCTCATTCCAGGGCAGCTTATGTCTGCCATAGCTGCTTCCCATAAATGTGGCAAGGCCGTCGCCCATAGCCAGTATGATGATAACAGCGATCGCTGCCGCTGGATGGTCCCTCAAAAGGCCCAGGGCAAAGAGGACTCCAAGGGCATTGTAAAGCGCTCCCTCACCCAGAATCTCCCCTTCCCGGCCCACGTTTTCCACCCATTCCTTCATCCCTGGTACCTTAATCCCGGATGCGATCAGATGAATGAGCAGGATCTCTGTGCATGTCAATAAGAGGACAAAGATCGATGTCGTCCGGATGCCAAAAATCCAGATCAAAAGGCATGTAGCCAGGTTGGAAGCAATATGCAGAGCTTTTCTCGCCCGCTCATCATCTCTGTTTTTTGCCTTCCTCTCCCGGAAGACTATTGCCTCGGCAACGGCATATCCCAGGCCGGCGATGGCAACAACCAGCCCCAGGTCCAGCCACCACATCTCTTTCCCTGATACCTGGTAGCTGCCGAAGATAAGTCCCACGAAATACAATACGGGAAATATCAGATTTCCCAGGAGGGGAAACAGGATCGAGAACCAGCCACTGAGTATCTCAATCCGGGTGCTTCCCCCTACACCTATGAAGACCTCCATGGCAGTGGCTATCAACATTGCAGCGATGATGCTGACGAGGAGGAGCTTGAAGCGCTCGGTCGAGGTTGGATTGGAATGGGACAAGGGCTCTCCTGATCGATAGCAACCATTCAGCGGATCGATATCGGGCAATTGACCCGGAGGTATATAAAAGAATGGTGTGCTTCATTGCCGCCTGATAAGGGATTATTAAATCAGAGTGAATCAGGATAAATCAGTATCAAAGAGCTATGCCGGTTCAATTCGATCCCCGTTTAGGTCCGACAGTATTCCCCTTCCAGCCAGAATTCCCGTTGCCGCTGCGCTCACTATCCCCCTAGACAGGCCCGCGCCGTCTCCTGCCACATATAGCCCTTTCAGAGAGCTCTGGAAGCTGCCATCCACCTCGATCTTCCGGGCATAGAACTTGATCTCGGGAGCATATACTAGGGTGGAGTCGGCATTAACTCCGGGGATGATCTGGTTTAGGATCTCCAGGCCCTCGATGATGTCCATCACTATCCGGTGAGGCAGGGCCATGGAAATATCCCCCGGGGTCACATCCTTGAGGGTATTCTCCACAGTGTTCCGGGCTATTCTCTCCTCAGTTGACCTGCGGCCCCTGTGCAGATCACCGAGCCTCTGGATGACCGGCTTATGCCCTCCAATGGTTGTGACCAGCTTTGCTATGGACATGCCATAAGCGGTGGTGTTCTCCACCGGCCGGGTAAGCTCCAGCCGAACCAGGAAGGCGAAGTTGGTGTTCTCAGACTTCTCTACTATCATGGAGTGGCCATTGGTGGCGATGAAATCAGGGTACTCCTCTTTGACCACAAAACCACCCGGATTGGTGCAGAAGGTCCGGACGAAGTCGTCGTACCTGCGAGTGACTATGTGAAACTTAGGGTCCCTGTTTATCCGGGTGATGGGATCCATTATGATCGAGGGCACCTCTATCCTGACACCTACATCCAGGGGCCCGTACCTGGCCTTGATAGCGTACCTGTCCAGGAGAATGCTGATCCATTGTGCTCCTATCCTGCCTGGAGCCAGCAGGATCCGGGAGGCCTTCTCCTCTGTGCCATCGGCCAGCCGGATTCCTGTGCACCTCTCGCCCTCAACAATCAGATCCTCCGCCCGGCAGTTCAGCCGGAACACAACTCCCCTCCGCTCCAGATCCATCTTGAACGCGGCTATTATCTCGGGCGTTCTGTCGCTGCCCATATGGCGCTGATTTATGGGCACAAAACGGGCTCCGGCAGCAGCCGCCTTTCGCCTGAGCTGTTCTTTATCGTATTCTGATGATTCAATGACCATGTTTGGCGCACCATATCTGAGAAAAGCGGAGTCGACCTCATCGATCAGCCTCCAGGCCTCGCTTTTCGCCAGGCTCTCCAGGTCACCTCCAATTGTGGGATGGAGGTTGAGAAGGCCATCAGAGAATGCGCCTGCTCCTCCCACCCCGCACATTATCTGGCAGGGATAACAGTGAAAGCAGTGGCCTCTATCCTTCATGGGACAGTTGCGATCCCGGATGTCCTTTCCCTGATCTATCACCAGTACTTTAGCATCTGACCTGGAAAGCTCTAAAGCGGCGAACAGTCCCGCAGGGCCGGCACCAACGATGATCACATCGACCATACAAAAATGATATTAGTGTTATGGCTATTTATATCTGCGTCTGAGCGAATATTAGCGATCGCGCGATTAACCTTCGGATCATTGTAATAAGAAAAGAAATCGAGATATCGCTTGTCCTTCTTGCCCAGATCTTTTCCGCTTCTGATTTTGTCTACAATAAGGGCATTGAGGAGCCTGCCTCATACAAGGGTATATAAGGACCATCAGCACGAGCGAGAGCACATCCATGTCGCACGATCAGTTGGCACAACCCCCATCACGGTTATGGGAGATCGCCCAGCTGTCGTTTGCGCACCTCGTTAATGATATCTATGCTCCGGTGCTGATGGCACTTCAGCCGCTTCTCATCACCACCCTCGGGTACAGTTATGTCCAGGCCGCGCTCCTCCCGGTGATGCACAGCCTGATCTCCTCGCTGCTCCAGCCGGTCTTCGGTAGTCTCGCAGACAAGCGAGGGTTTCGGGTCAGTGTGGCAGTCTCCATCCTCCTCTCTGGCTGCGGGATAGCCGTTCTGGGCCTGCTATCGAACCACTACCTGGCCATGCTCGGCTGCGTCGCAATCGCCTCTGTTGGCGCTGCAACCTTCCATCCGGGTGCACTCTGCAAGGTAGCTTCGATTGCTGTCTTGAGTAACCGGGGCCGTCTCACCTCTTTCTTTAT
>NZ_DAKC01000118.1:0-2974 GCF_002496465.1 Methanosaeta sp. UBA356
GAGACCGCTTTTAAGAAGGCCATTCAGGTGGGTAAGAGGGTGCGCAAAGAGACCCGCATCAACGAGCGCTCGGTGTCGGTAGGCTCTGCAGCTGTCGACCTGGCTGAGGAGATCCTGGGTGACCTGAAGGGCAAATCGGTCCTGGTGATCGGCGCTGGAGAGACTGGGGAGCTAATATCCCGGGCACTGCTCAGCCGGGAGATCGGATCGCTGGCAGTCACCAATCGGACCCTTAGCTCAGCGGTCTGTCTGGCGGAGAGCCTGGGGGGAGAGGCAGTTCCATTTGATGATATGCCCCGCCGCCTTCATATCGCAGATGTGGTGATCAGCGCCACCTCTGCCCCCCATTACATCCTCCTCAAGAGCGACATAGAGACGGCCATGGCCGATAGAAGCAACAAGCTTCTCATAATCGATATCGCCAACCCCAGGGACGTGGACCAGGCTGCTGCCGAGGTTTCAGGGGTCCAGCTGCATAACATCGACAGCCTCAAGAACATCAGCCGGGAGAACATGATGCAGAGGATGGCAGAGGCGGCACGGGTGGAGGAGATCATAACAGAAGAGCTGCAGCTTCTCCGGGCCAAGTACAAGAGGAAGGAGGCGGAAGAGCTGCTGGCTCGGCTTTACTCTCAGGCGGAGCTGATCAAGGACCAGGAGGTTAGAAAGGCCATGAACAAGCTCTCAGCCAGGCATACCCTGGGCGAGATCGAGCAGCAGGTCCTGTGCGATATGAGCCGCTCCATTGTGAATAAAATATTATCGGAGCCGACCAAATCGCTGAAGAGCGCTGCGGAGAGGGGAGACCTGGAGATACTGAAGTCATTGTGCGAGCTGTTCCGGCTGGAGGAGAAGATATGAGGAGAATGAGGCGGCTGAGAGTGCCGGGGATCAGAGAGATGGTTTCCGAGACGGATCTGGGCATAAAGGATCTGATTCAGCCCATCTTCGTGGATGAGAGGATATCTGAGCCGAAATTGATCGAATCCATGCCCGGCCAGTATCATCAGAGCATAGAGAGCGTGGCAGCAGAGGCAGGAGCGCTGGAGGATCTGGGGGTGCCGGCAGTGCTGCTATTCGGCCTGCCCTCCACCAAGGATGAGATGGGCTCGGCTGCAGCCGATCCCGATGGCGTGATCCAGAAGGCGGTGCGGGCAATCAAGGAATGCACCAGTCTTTTGGTCATAACCGACCTGTGTCTGTGCGAGTACACCAGCCACGGCCACTGCGGCCTGGTCCGGGGAGAGCGAGTACTGAACGATGAGACCCTTCCCCTGCTGGGTGAAGTGGCAGTGAGCCAGGCCCAGGCGGGAGCGGATATAGTCGCCCCCAGCGGAATGATGGATCATATGGTGCGGGCCATTCGCACCTCTTTGGACTGGGAGGGATTCGCCGATACCCCCATTCTCTCTTATTCCGCCAAGTATGCCTCCACATTCTACGGTCCCTTCCGGGAGGCGGCCCAGTCGGGCTTCGCATTCGGCGATCGCCGGGGATACCAGATGGATCCGGCCAACTTTGCCGAAGCCCTGTGGGAGGTGCAGCTGGACATCGAGGAAGGGGCGGATATGGTGATGGTCAAGCCGGCCATGCCCTATTTGGATGTGCTCCGGGCGGTAAAGGAGATGTTCGGCATGCCCACTGCTGCCTATCAGGTATCTGGAGAGTACTCCATGATCCAGGCCGCCGCTGAGCGGGGCTGGCTGGATGAGCGGGCCGCCTTTCTGGAGTCGTTGATGTGCATTAAGAGGGCGGGGGCGGATATGATCATCACCTACTGGGCAAAGGAGTATGCCAGGCAATGCGAAGGATGATCCTGCAGATAATCGATACGGCTCCTCGCTATTTAGTATGGGTAAACTCTAATCGTATATTCTCTGTGTCTCCGCGCCTGTGGTGAAGGGCTATGCACTAACCCAACCTCAGAAAGCAGAGGTGCAAAGGCAATAGTTTCAGCTGGACCTCACCCACACAATTCGGCGAGGAGCCACAATAAGGCTATTGAAGTCTTTGCCAAAGCCAAAGAGCTGGGGCTATACGAGCTGATTCCAGCCCTCATGAGTACGTGTAAGCTACAAGATCCCATCTCTGGCGGAGGTATCACGGCCAGTTATAGTAGTTCTGACGAGAAGTCTGAGTAGTAAATGTGATTAAATGGCCCCTAACGAATGATTCACTGGAAGAGGTTGTAGAGCCCCTCATTTCTGAACTCAGGTGCCCAGAGGACTTCCGAAATCTGGTTCAAGCTCGAGACTCAGGCCAGATCGTCATGGCATTGAATGGCAGCGTATCATTTGTATACAAAGCCGTAGACAGCACGATCATTGGCCGCATGGAGTTCAGGCTACCCCCAGAAGTTCTGAAACTTCTGCAGCTGACACCCAACCGGCCGATGGCATTGCAGGGGAACGCTCGGGAGCTGGCCAGGATGATGAAAGCAGAGGTGTTGGGGATCCAAGGAGATAGGACGAGTGCAGAGACGAAGGTTACTATAACCAGTAAATGTTATGGGCAGATAATGAGGTCATATGTCCCCAATGCAGAGCCTTGTCTCACATTACTTATGATGCTTGAGGAGACGATGATGCCATGAAGAAAGCCTTCCGAATGAGAGAAGAACAAGACCCTGCTGGCAAAATAGCAGAATCGGAAGAGAATGAGGTATCCGTTGCCTCAGAAGAGCTTGTCGGCAGCACCCGGCCACTCATAGAGCAGGCAAAAGCCCGTGTCGCTCAATCAGTAAACTCCGAGCTTGTGATCCTCTACTGGCAGATAGGCAAGCGCGTCAGCGATGATCTGCCAGCCGAGAGCCGGGCTGAGTATGGAGCGAAAGTTGTCGAGCTGGTGAGCAAGAGGCTGGCTGCGGAGTACGGGAAGGGCTTTCGCCGCAGCAATGTCTTTCACATGATCCGTTTTGCCGAGGTCTTCGATGATATCAAGATAGTCCAGACACTGTCTGGACAATTATCTTGGT
>NZ_DAKC01000118.1:3172-34342 GCF_002496465.1 Methanosaeta sp. UBA356
GGTACGGACTTCAGCTTCATCGCCCGGCAGAAGCGTATGACCATCGGAGACAGGGACTTCTACCTCGACCTGCTCTTCTATCACCGCAGCCTGCATCGTCTGGTGGCCATAGAGCTCAAGCTGGGCAGCTTCGATGCTGCCTACAAGGGCCAGATGGAGCTTTATCTGCGCTGGCTGGACAGATACGAGCGTCGGCCGGATGAGGAGCCGCCCATAGGGCTGATCCTGTGCGGCGAGAAGAACCGGGAGCAGATTGAACTTTTGCAGCTCGACCGGGGCGAGATCAGGGTGGCTGAATATCTGGTGGAGCTACCACCGAGGGAGATGCTGGAGGCCAAGTTGCATGAGGCCATACGGCTGGCTAAGGGGCAGGTGGAAGCAAGAGAAGAAAAGCCTCCTGGATGGGATCGCCACAATAGCGGTTCTTCAGGATGAACGCCTGGTCCTGGAGAGAAATCGGAAACGCATAAAACCGCATCTACTAAGGCATAGTGCTGCTTCATGGTGGCTGGATGCCGGGATTCATATCGGGGATGTAGCCGGGCAGCTCGGACATGCCAGCCAAGCTTTTTGACAATGAACTCCTTATAGGCAATACTGCGCCCGTTACGGTGTGTATCTTTTTTGTCCTTATCCAAAGGATCGCTCTGCAACTCAATTTATCACTCAGCTTCTAAGCCAAGCAAAAGGCACAAGCGGCATCAATTAGCAGATACCGAATCAGAGCCGCTCTTTTTCCTTCGCACATAGCTCTCATACGCCACCCGTGAGAGCCGGTCTGCCTCTTCGTTCTTCTCTCGCGGAACCCATTGAAAGCTCACCTCCTTTCCCACCAGAAGCTCCTTGATCTGGGGGACATACTTTTTAGAGGTAGCCGAGTTCACCCGGTACTCCCCTTTCATCTGCTTGATCACCAGCTCCGAGTCCCCCCGGATCTGTATCTTCTCATCGATCCCCTCGTCATTCAGCCACCGGGCTGCGGCCAAGAGGCCCTCGTACTCCGCCACGTTGTTGGTCATCCCCCGGCCCTCCCCTACAGCGCCAAAGCCCTTCCAGATCGGCTCCTTGTCGCGGCAGATCAGATAGCCATAGGCCGCCACTCCACCGGGATTTTTGGGATAGCAGAGGCCGTCGAAGTAAACAGTGATCATCTCAAGAGTCAGACTGCATGTGCCATTATAAAAATTGTATGCAACTGTTCCTGTCCCATTAAAAAAACATTTTTATTCTTTTAAGACATCCCGGATGAGATTATCTATATCAGCCTTCTTTTGCGGGTTCAATGACACATGAAGGCCATAACCAGTTTGCTTGGGAAGCAAGAACTCCCCTATGATAAGCTCTTCTGCTGCGTCTTTCGCTTGGCCGCGAAGATGTTTCGGGATGCCCTTTGTGAGATCGTCGTATGCGGTATGACGACCGCCCCAATACCCATGCCTGCGGAGCTTCTTTAAGATCTGCGCTTTTAAGATCAAATTTATATCTTCGCTCAGCCATTCAACCCCTAAATATTCAGTTATATTTTATTTGTGTTCACTTTTTAAAACAATACTAGCAAAGTATTTAAACCTTATTGCATACTAGTACATACTAGTACATATTAGTACATATTAGTATCTACTACTTATCCGTACACCCATGTGCATTGATATGGGGAAAACGGAAGAGGAGGAGGAAGAAAATGGATGAGTCCTTATTCATAAGAGTACTTGGAATTAAAAGCCCAGTGCTAAAGGTACTGGACTTTTTAATGGATAATGAGTGCTTTGATTATTCAAAAACAGATATAGCAGAAGGTGCAAATCTAAGTAGAGCCACACTATTCAAGGCGTGGCCTAAATTAGAGGCGTTGGACCTGATTACCGCCACCAGGTCAGTAGGCCAAGCGAAGATGTACAGGTTGAATAAAAAGAACCCCATCGTAAAGAAGCTCATGGAGCTGGATGACACGATCTCCGAGTATTTTGCTCTGAAATACTGCGACTCTAGGGCATGTTCCTGCAATGACATTTCAGATGTAGTAGGGCCGGGCCAGGATTTGATAAAAGAGATCATCAAGTATGAGAGCGATTCGCCCAGTGATGAAAGAGACCGGAATGAACAGCTGCTGTTAGCTAATGAATGAATATTGATCCAGCTTCTAATTTCACCGGGACCGTCAACTTCATAGTTCTGGCCTTCTGCCTAGCCGTCTCCGAATCAATTTTCCTAGTGCTTCCCAGGTGCTCATTTTGAGTCTTATCACCCTCGCCCCAGGAGGCACTCCAGTAGTGTAGATCTGAATTCCCTTTTGCTTTCCCTGGCCTAATGAAAATACATCATCGATAGGCTTAAAAGAGGTCTTCAGATTCGATGCATTTATAACCGACGTGTCCAATCAGAGAAATCGACGATTCACAGCCACGGGTCTGAGAGGTTCAAAAGATCATGAAGGTAGCGGTTATTGGCGGAGGCATTGCCGGCGCAGAGCTGATAAGAGTGGCGGCACCCTGCCCACTGGAGTTCACCCTGATCGAGCCCAAAAAGCAGATAGAGATGCAAGCCCTCTATCCCGAGTATTTAGGAGGGGTCGCCAGGCTGCAGGACCTGGCCGCCCCCCTCAAACCATTTTGCGAGCGGGTGGGAGCCCATCACATCCAGGAGAAGGCCCTCCGCCTGGAGGGAAGCACCGTGGTCTGCGAGAAGTCACAGGTGGAGTTCGACTATGCAGTCATCGCCACCGGTGCCGCTCAGAACTACTTCGGCATCCGGGGCGTCGACAACACCTTCTCCATCAACACCCTGGAGGAGACCAAGAGGGCCCGACGATTCGTGGAGGACAACTATCCGGAGAGGATCATGATCATGGGCTCGGGCCTCACCGGGGTGGAGGCGGCATCCATCCTGGCGGAGAGCCTTGATGCCAGCATATATGTCATTGAGGCGAGGGAGCGCGTCCTGCCCCAGTTCTCAGCTCAAACGTCCGAGCTGGTGGAGAGGGCCCTGTCCAAGAGGGGGGTGAACATCCTCACCTCCACCCAGGTGGCTGAGGTCAAGAAGGACTGCATAATGTTCACTGACGATACCTGCCTGGACTGCGATATGGCCATATGGACGGCAGGAGTGAAGCCCTCCCAGTTTATCCAGGATCTGGACCTGCCCAAGAAGAACGGCTGGCTGCTGGTGGACCCCTACCTCAATTTAAAGAGCAATCTGTTTGCTATAGGCGATTGCGCCTGGGTGGAGATCGATGGCCGTCTGGCCACCAAGACCGGTCTGGAGGCGGAGAGACAGGCCAAGTACCTCGCTCGCCACCTTTCCCATCTGATAAAAGGTAGGGCCCAGGAGAGGTATTCGGTACGGGCCAGCACCGACAGCCAGGTAGCGCTCATATCCCTGGGCTCGGACTGCGCGGTAGGGGTGGTGGGGAAGACCTGCATTGGAGTGCCCACCAGGCTGATCTACTCTCTGAAGAGCTGGATCGATAAGTCATTTATCAAGAGATTTAAGTAGAATATAGGGTTTCGATCCGTCTTCAGCCAACTAAGACCCGACCATGCCGGTCGATCTTCCCCTCAGATACCCTGGTGGAGCTAATCCGGACCTTATCTTGGGCCATCTGATACTCTATCTCTGATATCTGCAGGGGCTGCAGGTTCTTCTTGGCCCGGAGGCGGTTTATCTTCTCCGCCATAGGCAGGGTCTCAGGAGATACCACAATAAAATCGAAGCTCTCATAGATCGATGGACCGCATTGGTCTGTGATCTTCGTGATGTGAACATCGTCAATCCCAAAGCATTTCTTAATTACAGCGCGCAGGTTCTTCTCTCGTACATCATAGTTGCGCACCGATCTGGTCCTGCTCGACCTGGCCATCTCGTCTGAGGTTAGGCCTATAACCACCTCCCCATCTCCACTCAACTCAAAAGCGCGCCGGAGCAGGGCTAAATGACCGTCATGAATGGGATCGAAGGTGCCTCCTACCGCGACTCTGGCCATACAGGCCCGCAAACTATCAGTGCCGTATAAGTACTTGGCGGCTAGATACGACGACCCCGGAATCGTTCAAGGATCTTGTTGACGATACGCCTGGAGCTGCACAGCTCACAGGGCTCCTGCTCTTCTATTCTCACAATCCTGGGATGCAGGCCGCGACGGAAGAGATCATGCTCCAGGCGTAAGGGATCGAAGTGCTGGTCAAAGCCCAGGGTGATTATGTCCGGCCGGAGGTCCTCTATGGTCCGGAAGATATCGCCCACCTCGCCCAGAATCGCTCTATCCACCGGCTTTAAGGATTCTATCATCCTCCGCCTCTGCTCCTCGGGCAGGATGGGTTTGGCCTTATGGCGCACATTTACATCCCTGGCGACTATCACCACCAGCTCATCTCCCAGGGCTTTTGATCGCTCCAGATAAAGGACATGCCCGGGATGGAGAAGGTCGAAGGTGCCGGTGGCAACTACCAGCGTCACTGCTCAATCTCCGTTCCCGGCTTGTGCCGCCTCTTCAATCGAGATCATCATCAAAGTCATCGTCATCGAACTTTACATCCAGGATGGGGAGGGCTCGCCTCACTCCTGCTGCATCATAGCAGACCCAGCTCTGCTCATCGAACGGCGGACCGACGATGATATGGTAGTCGCCGGTGCGAGAGAAGAACAGGAGATCCGGCTCTGAGGGGCGGAGCGCTCCTGAGGGATGGCTGTGAACAGAACCCGCCACCTTCATATTGGGAAGCATATAGAGCCGGACCAGAGCGCTCATGCGGGAGCTCTCTGTGCCAGGCAGTATCAGAACCTCGGTTATGATATCACCATCCGCCTGGAGAAGTCCGGCGAACTCCGACGGGGCTGTGGACCGCGATGCCTCCAGTATAAAATTCAGAGT
Source organism: Methanosaeta sp. UBA356 (assembly GCF_002496465.1). Taxonomy (NCBI): domain Archaea; kingdom Methanobacteriati; phylum Methanobacteriota; class Methanomicrobia; order Methanotrichales; family Methanotrichaceae; genus Methanothrix; species Methanosaeta sp. UBA356. The sequence continues at coordinate 8,040 of NZ_DAKC01000118.1, forward strand.
ATCTCTGGCAATGCCAGCTATCCGCTTCTTTCTCATAGTCCTCCCATTCCCCGCAGATGGATGCAGTCCCCTGCCAGAACTCGCACCACCTCGTCATTCCTCCTCAACAATAAGGCCCCATCCTCCGCCAGGTCCTCCACCTCGCCCACCAGCTCTCCAGAGTTTGCAGAGATGCGCACCATCCTGCCAATGGTTACGGAGCGGCGGCGCCACTCATCATAGATCTCCTTCGATCCCAAATTCTCATATGCCCTCTCTATCTCCAAGAGAGTTCTCTGGATCAGAGCAGTGCGAGAGACCTCATATCCACCCTCTCGGGACAAAGATGTCGCCATCCAGTCATCTGGGAAAGCGGACGGATCGATATTGGCGTTGATGCCCACACCCACAACGGCATATTCCAGCCGTTCCCCCTCTGCTTGAACCTCCATCAATATGCCTCCCACCTTCCTCTCCCCGATCAGAAGGTCGTTGGGCCACTTGATTCCCGGATTGAGGCCGAGCAAATTGGATATGGCTCTGCAGACGGCAACGCAGATTGCCATATTGATCTGATAGGCGAGAGCTATGGGGATATCCGGCCTCAGAATGAGGCTCATCCAGATTCCTCCTGATGGCGATTCCCAGTGTCTGGAGAGCCTGCCCCGCCCCCTGGTCTGAACCTCAGCCAAGATGACTGTGCCACTCTCGCCCTTTTGAGCCAGCGAAATGGCCAATTCATTGGTGGAGGCAAGCTGGGCAAAGAGGCGCAAGTCCCTTCCCAGCCACCTGGTACCGAGGCAGGAGAGGATCCGATCTTTGTCCAGTGGAGCCAACTCTCTATCCCTGTGATGGGGACCGGAGCTCAGCTTGGACCTCCGGCGAGCCTCAGCGGATGATGCATCACCCCCGTAAGCAGCCACTATCAGCTCTTCTCCTCCAGCTTCTGCTGGCTCAGGTATGAACCCACTGCAGCTGCGATCGCCGCTACCTTTCGGTTATCAGCCCCAAGAGCAGAAGCTAAAGACTCGTTCTTGTCATGATCCTCTGCTGCTACCCTCTTCACCGCTTCGGCGATGTTCTCCTCCTTGATGAAGCCGGTATTGAAGTCACCACTTCTGAACCTGGCATTCCTGAGCACTGCCTTATGGAAGATGAGGTTGGTCTTAACCCCCACGATGATATACTCATAGAGGGCCCGCTCCATCCTGGCTATTGCCTCTTTGCGGTCCTTGCCATGGGCGACAAGCTTGGAGATCAAGGAATCGTAGTAAGGAGGAATCAGGTAGCCGGAATATACCCCGCTGTCCACCCTGATACCCGGACCGCCGGGACTCCTGTATCCCTTGATCCTCCCAGGAGCAGGAGAGAAATCGTTTAACGGGTCTTCTGCATTTATTCGGCACTCTATCGCCCAGCCCCGTATTTGCATGTCGCTCTGATCGTAGTTCAGGGGCTGGCCGGCGGCGATGAGGATCTGCTCTTTGGCCAGGTCCACCCCGGTCACCATCTCGGTGATGGGATGCTCAACCTGCAAGCGGGTGTTCATCTCCAGGAAGTAGAAGTCTCCCCGGGAGTACATGAACTCCACCGTCCCGGCGCTGGCGTATCCAATGGCTTTGGCCGCTTTGACGGCGATGGAGCCCATTCTCTCACGCAGCTCATCGCTCATCACCGGCGAGGGTGACTCCTCTATTAGCTTCTGATGGCGGCGCTGGATGGAACACTCCCGGTCGGAGACATATATCGTCTTTCCCATCTCATCCGCCAGGATCTGGAACTCGATATGTCTGGGCTCGGTGAGATACTTCTCGATGTATATCGTATCGTCGCCGAAGGCATTGCGGGCTACGGACTGAGATGAGGTCAGGGCGGGCAGCATCTCCTCCCGGCTTCCCACGATCTTCATGCCGATTCCCCCACCGCCTGCCGCCGGCTTGAGGATGATCGGGTAGCCGATGCCGTCTGCCAGGTCCATCGCTTCATCCGGATCGTTGATCCCCTCTTCAATGCCCGGAACGATTGGCACCCCTGCCTCCTTCATGGTCTGACGGGCGGTGATCTTCGAGCCCATCGCGTCAATGGCAGTGGATGGTGGTCCAATGAACACGATGCCATTTTCCTTGCAGGTGGAGGCGAAGACGGTGTTCTCGGATAAAAAGCCATATCCAGGATGGATAGCCTCTGCACCGGTCTCCAGGGCGGCCTTGATTATGTTGTCTATCTTCAGGTAGCTCTGGCTGGATGGAGATGGGCCTATGAAGACTGCTTCATCAGCGTACTTGGCGAAGAGGGCATTTTTGTCCGCTTCGGAGTAGACGGCCACGCTCGGGATGCCCAGCTCCCGGCAGGCTCGCATAACCCGGATGGCGATCTCTCCCCGGTTGGCTATCAGGATCTTGTTGAACATCCGCATATGAAAGTCTCTGCCAGGGTAAAACCTTTTTGGCAAAAGATAAAAACCTGGAGGACCAAATGCAGATCATGAAACCCAGGGAGCTATCAGATGATGAATGCATAGCACTCCTCTCCTCAGCCAGATACGGCAGGCTAGGACTATCCAGAGAAGACCAGCCTTATGTGGTTCCAATGTCCTTTGTGTACCACGAGGGCAAAATCTACCTTCATTCCCGAGGGATGGGAAGAAAGGTCCAGTATGCTGCTGAAAATCCGCGGATCTGCTTTCAGGTAGACCATCTGGAGAAGGGAAAATGGACGAGCGTCAATGCCTTCGGCAGGGCAGAGCTATCGGATGACATAGAAGCCAAGCAGAGGATGTTTGATGCCTTCACCAGAAAGGGTTTGGGCGGCCATGGAGGCAAGAGCTTTCAACGCCAGGACCTGGAGAGGATGGATATGACCATATGGGAGATTGTCATCGATGAGCTGACGGGAAGAGAGGGCGTCTGGTAGATGCCCGCACCTTTAAAGTGGACGGAGAAGTATCGTCCAGCCACCCTCAAGCAGGTTCTTGGCAATGGCAAGGCGATAGACGACCTGCGGGAGTGGGCTCTCTCCTGGGAGAGAAGCGAGCCCATCACCGGCGCGGTCATTCTATACGGCCCGGCGGGAACGGGAAAGACTTCGGCGGCTTTAGCCCTGGCACATGATTTCGATTGGGATTACATTGAGATGAATGCCTCAGATGCTCGCACCGCAGGCATGATCGAGAAGATTGCCGTTCCAGCATCGCGAAGTCAGACGTTCTCCGGAAAACCGAGGCTGGTTATTTTAGATGAAGCAGACAACCTCCATGGCACTGCCGACCGAGGCGGAGCAGCGGCCATGCTCCGCCTGGTCAGGAATACTCTCCAGCCAGTGATACTGATTGCCAATGAGTACTATGAGATCGATAAGTCACTCCGAGATGCGACCCGGGGAATTCAGTTCCGGTCGGTGCGCTCCACCACCATCGCCCAGGCATTGAGGGCGATCTGCCAGGCTGAGGGCATAGACTGCAATCCCGATCTGCTGGTTACGATCGCCGAGAGGGCAGGGGGAGACATGCGCTCCGGGATCAACGATCTGCAGGCAGCCGCCGAAGGCCAGGAGACGCTCAGGGAAGAGGATCTAGCCACTGCCCAGAGGGATGTCAAATCCTCCATCTTCCGGGTGCTGGAGGTGATCTACAAGGGCAATAACGCCAAGGAGGCCCTGGAAGCGTCCTATAATCTGGACGAGAGCCCGGAGGATCTGATCAACTGGGTGGATGAGAACCTGCCCCTGGCATACTCCGGCCAGGATCTCCTCCGGGGCTTCGAGACCCTGGCTCGAAGCGACATATTTCTGGGCAGGGTACGGCGGAGGCAGAACTACGGCCTGTGGCGCTATGCCAGCTATCTCATGACCGGCGGAGTGCAGGCGGCAAAGAAGGAGCGCAGGCATGGTTATGTGGCCTTCCGTCCACCCAGCCTGTGGCGAAGGATGGGCCAGACCCGCAAAGCCAGATCGATAAGGGACTCTGCCGCCAGAAAGATCGGCAGGCACTGCCATGTATCGCTCGCCTTCGCCCGCTCGGAGCTGATGGACTTTGTGGGAATGCTGCTCAAAGACAAGAAAGGCGCTCCCCAACTGGCCGCCCGGTTGGATCTGACCGCAGAGGAGATCGCTCTGCTCATGGGAAGCTCTCCTGGCACAAAGAAGGTGCAGAACATCTTCGAGGAAGCGATGAGAATTCAAAGCAGAGAACAGATCGAGGAGATAGAGCTGGCATGGCGGAAGAGCAGCCAACCCACCCTCAATAAGAGATCTGATGGCCTTCTCCAGACGCTCTCTGTGGAGGGCCTGCCAGATGATGAGACTCGTCACCCTGCAAGGGCGCCGGCAGGGCAGGACAGCCAGTCTGCTGCCCCTTCCGTTCACCGCCCGGAAACAGGGCTGAATGGACCGGAGGCGAAAGAGCCTGGGAGAAGAGGCAGGCCAAGGAAGACAGAGGGTGAGGCTAATGAAGGCAAAAAGGATATCAAGGAATCCACCTTCAAGTCAGGGAAAAGGCAGAAGTCCCTATTCGACTTTTGATCTCTGGCGGGAGCCTAAAGCTTCTTGAGCAGTGATCTGTCTGAAGATTCCCATATTTTCAGACGGAATAACCAGCAAGCTTAACCGAAAGGGCTAACTAGCATAATTGAGAAAATAAACTGCAGCGGGCGCTGCAAACCAAAGCGCAAGAGCTGCAAGGGGTGTTAATTATGGCAGTACAAGGCAGCAAATTTCCTAGAATGAAATCCGGCATACCTGGTTTTGATGAAATGGTAGGTGGCGGATTTCATCAAGGAACTGTAAATACCATAACCGGTTCCTCAGGCACCGGCAAGACTGTTTTCGCCAGCCAGTTCATTCACCATGGCATAGGACAGGGGGAGAAGGGAATGATCATCACACCCTCTGAGAGCGCAGAATACATGAGACGGGAGATGATGTCCTCCTTTGGCTGGGATTTTGGCGCATTGGAAAAAGATGGGAAGCTGAGCCTCATAGACGTTACAGACCCAGTTCTCAGGCTGCAGAAGAGCATCGATGTCGATCCGGTGGATTTTCTCATCAACTTCAGAAAGCTCGTGGAGAGAAAGCTGCAGGAAGAAAAGCCTAAAAGGCTATTCATCGACGATCTGACTGCATTTTTTATGGCGGTAGAAGCGCCCTTTAAGATCCGTTCGCTGACGGATGACCTCTTCGGCACCATCCGCTCCAGCGGGGTGACCTGCTTGGTCACCATAGGCACCGCTTTTGGCACCAATCAGTTCCTGGAGTATGGAGCAGACTCCGCCACCATGCTGAACCGGGAGAGAATAGGCAATACGCTCATCAGATCGATCTATGTAATGAAGATGAGGGGCTCGAAGATCGCCAATAGCATCCGGGTGCTGGACATATCGGACGATGGCATCTCCGTATCAACGCTCTCTCCTTATCCATGAGGTTAGAATGATAGAAAGATGGATCATCCTGGCAGCAGAGGAAGCGGGCCCTGTCTCCAATAAGATGGGAGGCATATGGAATGTGGTGGATGCCGAGGCCACAACCCTCGCCCGGCTGGTGGCTAAAGGGGAATTAGATAGCGAATTTCGTATCCTGGTGGTCGGCCCCAACTATCCCACTGCCGGATCGGATTGGAATACCGGCCGAAACCGGGTGACGGACATATCGGCACTCAACCGGCTGGACATGGGTGAGGAGCTCGCCCTAACCCTGGCGGAGTTGAACTCCCTGGGAATGGAGAGCGTCACCGGCCAACGGGTCGAGGAAAGCGTTCCCATCGGCTATGTTCTGTTTAATACCAATTACTATCAGTCTCGATTGGTGCGCTGGAAGGACCGAGAGATGACATTGAATAATGCCATTAAGACAGAGGCCTTCGATCTATTGGGACTGGACTCAATGAGATTTGAGAAGGAGCACTATGGCTGGGAGTATAATCACTATTTAAACCTCTCCTATGCGGTCTCGGAGCTGGTGCGTATCCTCGCTCAGTCACCTGAGGAGAGCACAAAGAAGTATGCAGATAAGGCGGTGGTCGAGTTTGCCCGGTCGGTTATGCCCAGGGTGAGGGCCTCACTGCACTGCCACGAGTTTGGGATCTTCTATGCCGCCGCCAGGCTGGAGAAGCTGGGCATTCCGGTAAGAACTCTCTGCACCTTCCATGCAACCGTTCCCGGCAGGACGGCCGGCTACCGGTCGCTGGAGAAGATCAGAAAGAATGACTCAAAAATGGAACCTGGAACCCCTCTGGGCTTTGCCGCTCTGGAGGCGCTGGCCCGCTATGCCGATGGGGTCACATTCGTGGGCGACTCGACGATGAAGGAGGCAATGCTCTTTTACCGCATGAAAGGGGTCGTCATTCGCAATGGAATCGATGTTAGGGGCGATCGAATCGATTGGAATAAGAAGGAGCGCTGCCGGGCACGGATTCAGGATTTCATCATCAATAACCTCTATAAGAACTGCGAGGGCAGCTGCCCGGAGAGGGAAAATATCATTCCCGTATTCTCCATTTCCAGGATAGAGATAGAGAACAAAGGTTATCCTCAGCTTCTCGATGCCCTGGTGCTTCAGGATCATCTCCTGCGGCACAGAATGATGGGACAGCGACATGCAGATCAGACTCGGGTGGTGTGCTTCCTCATCGCCTCCCATGGGCCCAAATCCAAGGATAAGCTTCCCGAGGGCTTCCCCATCAACCTTCCCATAGAGGTTCTGTTGGGCGATGAGATCCGCCTGGAGAATATGATCAATGATCGACGGCTCAACAAGGATGAGCTGATCTCCGGCCGGAGATCGGTGGCTGCCGTTCTGTATCCCCAATGGCTGGGACCGAATGACGGCGGCCTGGGAATGAGAACGGACGAGGTCATGGCCGGCTGCGTCGCTGGCATCTTCCCCTCACAGTACGAACCCTTTCTTCTCACCGCATTGGAGGCGGGAAGGGAAGGAACCCCCAGCATCGTCAGCCGGAGCGCAGGATTCAGCGATGCCCTGAAAAAGGTCGAGCATCGGGTGCCAGGGCTGGGTGGGGTTGTAGTTGTGGACAACATCGAACTGCAGCCTCAGGAGACGGTTATGGACTATGCCCTAGCTCTGGATTACTTCTCCCGGACCTATCTGGAGGATGATGTGAAATACCGGCTGCTGTGCGAGGAGTCGTTCTCCCTGGCCAGGCAGTTCAGTTGGGACCAGCCCGTAATGGAGTATTATAAAAATCTGACCGTCTGACCTCGGATAAAATTCCGGTCTGAATTAAAATAAACCATCATCAGGAGTGACATCGATTGAAGTCAATGCGAATCGCCTATTTCAGCACCGAGTACCCCCCCCTAGTCTATGGTGGGCTGGGGGTCTATGCAGATAACATATCTCGCTCTTTGGTTGCCCTTGGCCAGAAGGTCACCGTCTTCTCCTGGGGTTCGAAGGAGTCTCCCAGGCATGAGATGCTGGTCGGGGTGGATGTCTTCCGAGAGATGCCCCTTGCGATGAGGGACGGAATGGAGATCTTTCTCTCCCCCCAGACCTTGCGGTGGGGTCAGGGCTTGGATTATCTGCTCAACCTGTTCAGCTACAACCAGCTCGCTCTTGACCATCTGAAAGAAGAGGATCGTTTTGATCTGCTCGTCTCCCATGACTGGCTGGCCCTCCCTGGTGGCATGGCTGCCAGGAGAGAAGGGACTCCACTGATTTATCATGTCCACGGCCTGGAGACCGGCCGGTCCTCAAATCCTAACCCGCAAATCGTGGCTCTAGAGCACAAGGGCCTAGAGGTAGCAGACCTGGTGATAACCGTATCCGAGGCCATGAAAAGGGAGCTGGCCGGTCAGGGGATTTCTGAGGACAAAATCCGGGTCTGCTATCATGGAGTGGACTGCGAGTTCTTCGATCCTGAAAAGGTAGATCGAGAATCCCTGGTTGCTTTGAGAGAGAGATACGGCTTTGATGAGGATGATATCGTAATTCTCTTCGTAGGACGGCTGGAGCCGGTCAAAGGTATCAGAGAGCTCTTCTCCGCCCTGCCCAGTGTTCAGTCGGAGCACAGCAGGGTTAAGCTCCTGGTGCTGGGGGTCGGCAGCCTGGATGGATGGGCTAAAGTAGAGGCTGAGCGGCAGGGCAATATAACTCTCGTCACCGATTTCGTCGATGCCGAGGAGAAGAGGCTTCACTATGCCCTTGCCGACCTATGCGTATTTCCCAGCCTGTATGAGCCGTTCGGAATAGTGGCCCTTGAGGCAGCGGCCATGGGCAAGGCGGCTGTGGTAGGGGCGGCAGGCACCAGCGGCCTGGCGGAGATCGTCAAGAATCCGGCTGAAGATGAGCCGACGGGGGTTCATGTCAATGCCCGCGATCCAGCCGATCTGGCCTGGGGAATCAACCTCGCCCTGGAGGATAAAGAACGTCTCCTGTCCTGGGGAAAAAACGCCAGAAAGAGAGCCCAAACCAACTTCAGCTGGCAGAAGGCAGCGGAGAGCACCCTGGCCATCTACGAGGAGGCAATCGCGTTTTTCAGAAAGAGATCAGAGGGATTATAGGCATGCCCGAGATCAGACGGCACTATTTTCTGGAAGAGTACTGCATCATCGCCGCCGAACGCAACAAAAGGCCCTCAGATTTCCTGGCGGCTAAGGCGGTCCCAGGAGACGAAAAGGACTGCCCTTTTTGCCCGGGCCACGAGGATAGGACTCCGTCCACCATCGCCGCCTACACCGACGATGGCATCCTGCTCCAGGATGAAACTGGATCAGAGCTCTGGCAGATCAGAGTGTTTCTCAATGCTTATCCCACCATGATCCCCAGGCCCGAGCCTCCGGCGGCAGAATGGATATCCCTGCCCGGCCAGGGATATCACGAGGTGATTGTGGATTCAAGAGACCACCGCAAAAATCCGAGGGATTTCGGCAAAAAACACCTGGAGATGCTCGTTTCGGCCTACACCGATCGTTACCGACACTATTCCACCCATGAGGATGTGAAATATATCACCATCTTTAAAAACTGGGGCAAAGAATCGGGGGCCTCGCTATCCCACAGCCATTCTCAGCTCATCACCCTTCCCTTTCTACCCCCGCAGATGAAGAGAGAGGAGGAGGCCATATCCAGGTCATCCTTCTGCCCTTACTGCAATATCGTGGACCGAGAGAGTGCGTCATGCCGGCTCGTCGCCGAGAACAATCACTGGATCCTATTTGCCCCCTTCTACTCTCTTATGCCCTATGAGACCTGGATTCTACCTAAAAGGCATTTGGGAAACCTGGCGGATTTGAGGGACGAAGAACAAAAAAGCCTGGCCAGTATGCTGGCAGAGATCCTTCGGATCCTCTATTCCACCCTGGACGATCCCCCCTACAACCTGATGATCTTCCAGCTTCCAAAAGAGTATCACTTCAACATCAGGATCCAGCCCATAGTCTCCAGGATAGCAGGCTTTGAGAGGAGTTCAGGTATATATGTGAATCCCGTTCCCCCGGAATTGGCAGCAGCAGAATTGAGAAATTTTTGCCTGCCGCCGAAAGATTAATGAATTATCGGACTTAAGTGATTTAAGGATTTGATCAGCTTGAAATGCTTTTAAACAGGCAAACAATAAGAAACGACAGCAAAAAAATGGTCGTACTGATAATAATTTGGCATCCTTTCAGCAATACGCTCAGCAGAACGACCTGCGCACAATCTGCAACATGCTCGGCAGCATGCGCTGGATGCCTTTAGGGATGAATGGTGAATAGATGCGAATTGGAATGCTCTCCTGGGAGAGTCTGTATTCAATAAAAGTAGGTGGCGTTGCCCCTCATGTCTCAGAGCTATCGGAAGCGCTGGCCAGGCGGGGCCATGAGGTCCATATTTTTACCCGAAGAGGGGACTTTGAGTCCTATGACAAGATAAACGGGGTGCACTACCAGCGGGCTGATGTAGACGACCATGGCGATATCGTCGATCAGATGAACCGGATGTGCGATGCCCTCTATCATCGTTTCGGTGCGGTGCAGCAGCTCTTCGGCAACTTCGATGTAGTGCACGGCCATGACTGGCATCCCGTCCTAGCCCTGACCCGAATAAAGAGCGACTATCATCTGCCCTTCCTGCTGACCATGCATAGCACTGAATGGGGTAGGAACGGGAACACCTTTGGATACGGCATATCCGAGGAGATATCTCATCGAGAGTGGCAGGGATGCTATGAGGCGGCTAAGGTTATTGTGACCACCAGGAGGATGCAGGACGAGCTGATGCAGATCTACAGCCTGCCCAAGGACAAGATTCCCATCATTCCCAATGGCATTATCGTGGGCAAGATGCGGAGAGGCGTAGACGCCGGCCGGATCAAGGAGAAGTACGGCATCCATCCCCTGGCCCCTGTGGTGCTCTTCTGCGGCAGGATGAGCGTCCAGAAGGGGCCGGACCTGCTGGTGGAGGCCATACCTCAGGTGCTGAGAAATAGACCAGATGTCTGTTTCGTCTTCATCGGCGAGGGGGGCATGAGATCGGAATGCGAGCAAAAGGCTCGCTATCTAGGCATCGCAGATTCCTGCCGGTTCCTGGGGTACACATCCAGTGCGGAGAAGCAGATGCTGATCAATGCCTGCGATATGATGTGCGTTCCCTCTCGCAACGAGCCCTTTGGAGTGGTCGTGCTGGAGGCATGGGACGCCTGCAAGCCGGTGGTGGCCACTGATGCGGTGAGCATAATCAACAACTTCCAGGATGGGCTGCTGGCTTATATCCAGCCCGAGTCCATAGCCTGGTGCATAAACCGGATTATCAGCAATCCGAAAGAGATGAAACACCTGGCCCGGGCCGGTTGGACCAGGATAGAGAGCGAGTTCTCCTGGGATCACATAGCTGAGAGTACGGAAAAGGTCTATGAGCAGGCTATTGAGCAAAGCCACTGAGCAAAACCGTTGAGCAAGGGTCGCCATGGGTCGTGGTTTGCTTGCCAATTTTGCTGAAAACCTTATCCCACCTCTTTTTCCTCATTCAGACCGAAAGGTTCATGAAGGGCGAGCACAAGGGGCTCTTGGCGCCTCGATAGCTTAGCCCGGTATAGCGCGTCCTTGGTAAGGACGAGGTCGCGGGTTCGAATCCCGTCCGAGGCTTAAAATCTCATTTTTTTAAAAACCTGTCCTAGGAACTCAGAAAGTTATTTGATGTTTGCGGTCCAGCATATATGCAAGGTGAATATCATGGCAGGTCAGGTTGAATTGGAGGTCAACGGTCCCAGGCAGATGGAATACCAAGGAATAGGAATTAGATTAGTATCGCTGGTGATAGACAGCATAATTTTTGGCCTTATATTTGGTGCTCTGGGAAATATTTTGGGAGCTGGAGGTATGCAGGGGGATATGTTTCCCTGGTATTGGGGGGTGCTTTACTTTGCGATATACATAGCATACTTCACCCTACTGGAGGGATCGAAAGGCCAGACCGTGGGCAAGATGATCACCAAAATAAAGGTGGTCAGAGAGGATGGCAGCCCCATAGACATGAGCCAGGCGTTCACAAGAAACATCCTGCGCATAATTGATGGCCTATTTGCCTACCTCATTGGCGCAATATTGATCTGGCGATCCGATAAACAGCAGAGATTGGGCGATAGCGTGGCCAGAACGGTGGTGGTGAAGGCTAGATAGATCATCAATGGATCGCTAGATCAGCAGATCATTTAATGCATCAGAGACCGGCTCCGGGCAGGGCTGGATCTGCCTGCCCGGGAGCACCTGAGATGGATCTGGTTTGGCCTTCAACTATGCCAGGGATCTGAGGAGACCTCCTCAGTCTCCTCCTCCTGCTGGATGCGGCGGCGAAGTAGTCTTTTAGCAAGCCAAGTGAAGGCCATCAGGCTGATGAACAATTTTAATAGACCTTTGATCATGATTTATATCACCTGATACTAGTATTGGCTTTTGAACCTATAAAAATACTGGTATTCGTTCAGTCGCTAATAAGCATAAATGAGATGATCCAGAGGCATATCTTGGATTTTGCGGAAATATCAGAGTAGCGGAATGCCCGAGCGCCATAATCTCAGCAACTGATGGATCATGGCGCATCAGTAATGGGCCTAGGAGAAGTCCAATACCTTTTCCGAGATTACTCCTGGAGAGTTTACGATGGGCTCAACCCCGCCAAGATCATTCAAATTCTCCCGATAGAGCTCATTTGAGGGATCGAGCTGGATCGCCCTCTGGAAGCAATCGAGTGCCTCCTCATTCCGTTCCAGTTTCCTCAAAACCACGCCCTTATCATTCCATGCCTCTGCGTTCTCGGGGTTGAATTCGACCGCCTTATCCAGGGAAGCGAGAGACTCATCGAATCTCTGGACTATCAGGAGGACATGGCCCTGACGGTACCAGGCTCGATCTAGATCCCCATCCAGATCAATCGCCTTTCTGTAGGCTTCCAGTGACTCATTGTACCGTTCCATCTTCTCCAGAACCATTCCTTTGTTGTACCAGGCGTTAGCATTAAGGGCATCGATCTGCAGGGCCGCTTCCAGAGAAGCCAGTGCCTCTTCATCCTGGTTCAGCCCACCTGAGAGGACGAGAGCGCGATCATTGTAGGCTTTTGCATTGGATTGGTCCAGAGAAATGATCCTGTCAAAGCTCTCCAGCGCCTCTTCGTATCTTTCCATCTTCAGCAGGAGATTGGCCCTGAAGCTCCAGGCCCAGGTGTCGCTCTGATTGATCTTCAGATATTGATCGATATCATCCAAGGCAAGTGGGTATGAGCCGTTATAATAATCGCTTTTCGTCTTGGCGATCCAGTGCTCAGCATCCTGGCCCATTGCAGCAGGGATGGCAAACATCAAAATGGCAAGAAGAAAGGGAGCTATGAGCTTCATGCTTCCTAATGTATTCGAATAAGTGGATATAGGTTGCGGTCGATTTGGCTGTCATCGAGCAGACGGATCAATTCAGAGTTTTATAGTCATGATATAAAAATTATTAGAAGGAAGGCCCGCCTTAGAGGGTGACCTTCTCCGCCTCATCCGGGGTATATCCCTCGTGGACTACCTTGCACAGCCTTCTTACAAGGAGAGTTGGATTCTCTGCCTGGAAGACATTGCGGCCGAAGGCCACCCCTGCTCCGCCCACCTGAACCGCATAGTAGACCATCTGCAATAGATCCCGTTCAGTGTCCATCTTCGGTCCGCCGGCGATGACAACAGGCACGCTGCAGCCTCTTACCACCTCCTGGAAGGTGTCAGGCGAGCCGGTGTAATTCGTCTTGACTATATCCGCCCCCAACTCCGAGCCTATGCGTGCGGCCAGCTTCACATGTTCTACATTATGCTCAGACTTCACCTTTGGCCCGCGTGGATACATCATGGCGATCAGGGGTATGCCCCATTGGTCGCAGCTTCGTGCCACCCTTCCCAGGTCATGGAGCATCTCCGCCTCATCGTCGGCGCCGACGTTAACGTGGATGCTCACGGCATCCGCTCCCACTCTTATGGCGTCCTCGACGTCCGTCACCAAAACCTTGTGATTTGGATCAGGACCTAGTGAGCTGGATGCAGAGAGATGAATGATCAATCCCACATCCCTTCCATATCCCCGGTGGCCATGCAATGGCAGGCCCATATGTCCCAGGACGGCGTTGGCCCCGCCTTCTGCCACTTTGTCTACCGTGGCCGGCATATCTATCAGTCCGGCAATGGGTCCTACAGATATTCCATGGTCCATGGGAATGATGATGGTCCTGTGCGTCTTGCGATCCAGGATGCGCTCCAGCCTGATCGCCTTTCCGATCTTGCTCATGAAGGTGGTGGATGTTTATTCTGAAATTAAAGATGGTGGTCGAATGAAGAAGAGGAGAATGAAATGACAGGAGTGGATGGAACGGGTCTCTGATGGGCAACGAGACCAGCAGAGCGCTTAAATATCTTCGAGTATTTCCATAGATGGGGATTAATATGAAGTGGTCGGTTGTCTTATTCTGCGTTATAATATGGAACGCGCTCTTTGGAGCTGCAGTGGGTGACGTCTACCCTCTGACGGTTGAGGGGGTGGGAACGGTGACCGTTCCTGCAGATATAGTCACTATCTCCGTCTCGGTTGAGAGCAGCAATGAAAATATTACTCAAGCCCAGTATGAGGTCGGAGAGGAGATGAACCGGGTGATATCCGCCTTGAAGAAAGCGGGGGTCAAGGACGAGGAGATCCTGCCCGGCCAGGGAAGCGGCATATCCAGCTTCCAGTCATCGAGCAAAGTCTGCAAGACGGTGAATAACACCACTGTATGCGAGAATGTCACAGAGAGCGCATCCACTCTGCAAAGGTCCACAGTCATCCGTCTCCAGGCCAAAGATGAGTCCGGGATCGATAAGGTGCTGGATGCCGCTCGATCGGCAGGGGCCAACGCCTATGTGGCGGGATACTACCTGAAGGACTCAAGCGACGCCCGGGCAGAAGCCCGCAAGAAAGCTCTGGCCGATGCCAGAAAGAATGCAGCTGCCATAGCCGCGGATGCTGGGGGAAGCCTGGGAAAGGCCATGGATATCTTCGCTTATCCCGATCTGGGAATAGACTATTCCTATGGCGGAGGCTCGGGCGAGGGCAGGATGATGGATGTCAACTCCAGGGTCATGGTGACCTATGAGTTTATCTTATAAGACACTTCAATGACATCGGTATAAAGGGGTTAGTCTATGAAAAAGATATGCAGTGTATTAATGGGGATGCTGCTATTGTCATTGGTCATACCTGCAATGGCGGCGGATAATGGAACAGATGTATCTAAGCTGAGAGTGGATGGCGAGGGCAAGGTGAAAGCTGCCCCGGATATGGCAACGATAGTTCTTGGGGTTGAGACCCGGAGCACAAGCGCAGCAGAAGCAGCTGAAGAGAATGCTATCCTGATGAACCAAACCATCAATGCCCTGCTCGATGCGGGCATCAATGAGAGCCAGATGCAGACCAGCAGGTTCAGCCTGACCACAATGCCTCAGGACGAGCCCCGGGGCGCTGATGCAACGCAAGAGCCTCCGACCTTCCTGGCCACGAACCAGGTAACAGTGAGGCTGGAGAATACTGCGGACGTGGGCCGGGTCTTGGATGCGGCGGTAAGCGCGGGCTCAAACAGCATCCAGGAAGTCAAGTTCGACCTCAAGGATCCAACCCCTCAGAATGATGAGGCCATGACTATTGCCATCAAGGATGCGCAAAGGAAGGCTCAGGTTGCCGCCAGCGCCGCCGGATTGGAGCTGGGAAAGATCCTGGAGATAACAGTAGGCTATGGATATGTCATGGAGGCTTCCAGAAGCTATTCATATGCAATGGATGCTACCCCGATCCAGCCAGGAGAGATGGAAGTGACGGCCAGCGTGAATCTGGTTTATGAGATCTCTTGAGATGTCCTCAAGAGGCCTCATGCCTCTATTTTCTATCCACCAGATCCATATCGGCTAGATATACATCGGTTCAGGCGGCTTTGAGTCCTTTGCTGCTGATCCCTCGCCAAACAGCTCCTGGAATTTCCAGACCACGTAAAGCTCACACTTGAAGTTCTCTCTTATCGCTTCCATCAGCCTGTCCTTGGTCAGGCCGTCGTAGTAGATCTCCCGGGTGAAACGAATGCTCCGCATATCCTCTCCTGCAGGCTCGATCTCGAAGCTGGACTGGCGGAACAGGAGGTCGTAGCGTATCTGCCACATGAGCCTCTCTTTCTGCTGAGGCAAAAGATGCATGATGGCCTTTTGATGGACATCAGCCAGCATTATCCGGCTGAAGATCACAACCATATCCTCGTGGCCCTGGGGCTGAATGATGCTCAAATGCCTGCCTGACCGGGCAGGATATTCAGCAGCGATCTGATAGTATAGGCTCTCGCTGGGCACCTCTTCCTTGAATATGTCCTCCTGTACAAGCCAGGTCTTAATTCGATCCCGAACATCGGCTATTTCTGGGGCGACCATCACGAGCTATCAACTCCTATGATTCAAATATTTTAATAAAAACTAAAAAAAAGAATGTGTCTGGGTCTTGCTCTACTCCAGCACGCTATGCAGCGGGAAATGATGAATGCCCAGCTTCCCCTCGTAATTGGCTGCGGTTATCTTCAGAATGCCAGGCACTTGACAGGCAGCATGGATTCCCGCCCGCATGGCGTTCTCTATGGCCTCCCGGTCAACGCCATTGATCACTATCTCAAAGACGCAAGAGACATCCTCCGCCAGAACGCAGACACCATCCTCCCGGAGCGATGTGCAGAAGGCGGAGTTGGTGGAGGCCTTGAGGAACTTGTACTTTGAGCCCACCTTCGATCCGCTGGAGACGACACCTCCCGGGAAGGGGGTGATAGCGCCCTTGACCTTGCGAATGGAGTCTATCGCCGCCTCGGCTGCCATCAGGCCGGACATCTGATTCTGGCCCAGTATCAGGAAATTGCCTCCAGCGATTCCTTCGACCGCTCCAAAGCTGTTCTCGATGATGAAGTCGCCGGACATGAGAGGTATCTTCCAGATGTTTCGTCCAAACATCTCCTCTGTCTTCTGGTAGCCATCCCCGAAGAAGCTCAGCTTCTTGCCGGTATCAAACTGTTTTTCCGCATCATGCATGCCGCTAAAAGCAGCAGCAGTGGGCGCAGTGAGCACGCACTGGCCCAGCCTCATGAGCAATGAGTTCTCCAGGTTCTTGAAGCCCATGTTGCATAAGAGGATGTTCACACCAGGCCGGCCGTCGACGGTCTCTCTTCCATCCACGAGGCATTCTATGCCCGCCTCGGCAGGACATCCAATCACTGAGGTTCCAAATCCCGTGGCTTCCCTCGCCGCCTCCAGTGCCCACCTCTCTGTCACTGCTGTGATCTGCACCCTTGCCATCTTAATGGGAAAAGCTTCAGCAAAGGTATCATCAATTTGCACACCATTGATCTCCATAAACAACACCTCAAAGTTCACTTCCGGTGCCTTTCAATCCGGATTATATGCCGCGAGAATAAATCCCCCATTAGGCTCAGCAGAGCAAGCCAGGGCAGCAGCCGCGCAGACCGGCCTCTCAAAGGAGAGATCATAGGCTTTGCGGGCTATCCCGGCCACATCCCAGGCCGACATCGAGACATCCTCGAAATTGGTCTTCTCATATGTCGCCACCATTAAGGCCTGGTCCTCATCCAACCTGAACTGCTGCACCCGGAGCTCGTCCTTCCTGGCGATCCCCAGCCATGCCCTGTTCCCGCGCACAGCCCCAGCGATGCGGGGTGTGTCCAGCTCATCCCTCTCGTGGCCGTAAGCGAGCAGGCTCAAGGCCATGGAATCTCCCGGACTCTGCCCGTCCTCTATCCTCTCTGTGATCATATCGGTATGAGTGCCATTGGTGACCACTGCCACATCATCTGCCACCCGAATGCAGTTGTAGGAGATGTAAGGGTTCCGCGCCAGGTCCGCAGGATCCAAAGGCATAACTGTTATCGATTTATCATGGACCTCTGCCCTCCGGTTGGGAAAAGAGCGGGAGGAGACTCTGTAGGCGACAAAGCTCCTTCCCTGGGCACGGCCTGCGACCACGATCCGGCCTACATACATCTTCAATCAACCAGATTATACCTGGCGATGTTTCCATCTGCCAGTGCTTTGATATGCTTCAACATATCTGCGCCATTGGGCTTCTTGAAGAGATGCTTGTAGCGGCCCTGCAGGCGGAGATACTCCTCGACAGGTTTGGGTCGGCGGATCTTCTTCACCCCCACCAGCTTTCCATCGACATACTCCGTGAGGGGCCACAGGCCAGTCTCCACTGCGAGACGAGCTAGCTCAATCATGGTTCCAGCATCGAATGTCCAGCCAGTGATGCAGGGAGCGTTGACCTGGATATAGGATGGTCCATTGGCCTTTAGAGCCTCCTTGACCTTCCTTCTCAGGTCCACCGGATAGGCCACTGAGGCGGTAGCCACATAGGGCACACCATGAGCCAGGGCGATGGCCGGCATATCCTTCTTGGGCCGGGGATTGCCCATCGATTCTGATCCTGATGGGGTGGTGGTTGTGTGAACGCAGAAGGGCGTGGAGCCGCTGCGCTGCACTCCGGTGTTCATATAAGCCTCGTTGTCATAGCAGACATAAAGCACCTTATGGCCGCGCTCGAACATGCCGGAGTTCGAGCCCATACCGATATCGAATGTGCTCCCGTCTCCTCCTATCACCACAACATTGGTATCCTGGCCCCGGCGCTTGAGCATGACCTCCACGCCAGAGGCCACTGCAGCTGGGTTTTCGAACAGGGAGTGAATCCAGGGAACGCACCAGGCGCTCTCCGGGAAGGGGGTGGTGACAACCTCCAGGCAGCCGGTGGGCGAGACCACAATGGTATTCGGCCCGGCCGCATCCAAGACCAGCCTGATGGTGGTGGGCATGGCGCATCCCGCACAGGCCCGGTGGCCCGGTGCCAGCAAAGATCTTTCCATTTTTAGAAGCCTCCTAAAGAATCTCCTTTCTCAGATCCAGGAACTCGAACTCGCACTCGATTCCCTTCTCGGCGGCAAGGGCTTTCTCTACTATCTTTCTTATGTCCTTGAGAGTGATGTCCCGGCCTCCCAGACCGGCGGCAAAGCCGATAATAGGCGTTCTGATCTGGGTGTTATAGAATGCTGCCTTGAGATCCGTCAGCAGACCAGCCTCGCTTCCTATGGCGACGTCCTTCTCCAACACCGCGATCACCTTGGCGCCGGACAGGGCCTTGCGCAGGGCTGCAACCGGGAAAGGCCGATAGCATCTGATCTTGATCAGGCCCACCTTGAGGCCCTCCGCCCTCAATTCATCGATGGCATCCTTGACGGTGCCGATGACTGAGCCCAAAGTGACTAAAACCACCTCTGCATCATCGGCGTAATAGCTGTCTATGAGCCCACCGTAATATCGGCCAAAGGCCTTCTCGAAGTCCCTGGCCACCTGCTCTATCTTTTCCAGCGCCTTTTGATGGGCCTCGAACTGCTGATAGCGGAACTCCGTATAGGTGGATGGATCGGCGAAGGCTCCAAAGGTAAGGGGATTGTTCGGGTCCAGGATGTTTGCCGGCTTGAAATCAGGCAGAAATTCCCTTGCCTTCTCTTTGTCCAGGAGCTCCACCGGCTCGTAGACATGGGTGAGGATGAACCCGTCCATGCAGACCATGATCGGAGTTCGGATCTCCGGATCTTCGGCGATCTTATAGGCCTGAAGGGTGGCATCCACTGCTTCCTGCACATTCTCCACATAGATCTGCAGCCATCCCACGTCGCGAGCGCCAATGGAATCCTGCTGGTCGTTCCAGATGTTCAGGGGAGCCCCAATGGCGCGGTTGGCCACGGTCATCACAATGGGAAGCCTCATGCCTGAGACGTTGTAGAGGACCTCGTACATCAGAGCCAATCCCTGGCTGGTGGTCGAGGAGTAGCCTCTGCCGCCGCATGCGGTGGAGCCGACCAGGAGGGAGAGCGCCGAGAACTCGGAGTCAACCGTCAGGAATGCGCTGTCCAGCTCGCCATCAGCCACCAACTGGGAGAGGTTTTCCACAATATGGGTCTGAGGGGTAATGGGATAGGCGGAGATCACATCCGGCCGGCAACACATGACCGCATGGGCCACTGCATAGGAGCCCTCAACCACTCTCATATTTGCAGTATTCTGGG
The DNA here is from genome assembly GCF_002496465.1 of Methanosaeta sp. UBA356. Lineage (NCBI taxonomy): Archaea > Methanobacteriati > Methanobacteriota > Methanomicrobia > Methanotrichales > Methanotrichaceae > Methanothrix > Methanosaeta sp. UBA356. The sequence continues at coordinate 27,603 of NZ_DAKC01000118.1, forward strand.
GCATACTGCTATCGCTTCCTTTGCTCATCACTTATCCTCCAAGACCATGGTAATCGCCATGCGTGGGCATTCATTGGCACACACGCTGCAGCCTTTGCAGTAATCCAGGTCAGGGACAAACTGCCCATCTACCTGGTGGATGCAGCCCTCTGGACAGTAGATCGCACAGAGGCTGCATTTTATACATGCCTTATGATCGACAACGGGCACAAAAGTCCGCCAGGCACCGGTCTTCGTTATTCTGGTGCTGCACGGATCTACCAGTTTACCAGCCTTAATTTCCATCAAGAAACCCTCTCGTAGGCTGTTTTAATGGCCAGCAGGTTTTTCTTCCCCAATTCTCCCCGGAAACGCTCGGATATGGCTTTGTTCAGGCTCTCCAGCCCCACCTCTCCGCTGGCACCGCAGAATGCGCCCAGCATTGTGGTGTTCACAATGGGCCTTCCCAAAACCTCCATGGCGATCTTGGTGGCATCGATGGTGATGACCTCGGCCTTTGTGTCAAGCTTGAGCTGCTCACCTGAACGGTCGGTGTTGATTATTATCTTGCCGTCCGGTTTGAGTCCACTGGCCACATCGACCACGTCCAAAAGGGTCACGTCCTGGACGATGACATAGTCTGGTTCGTATATCTGGCTCCTCACTCGGATGGGTTTATCGGCTATTCGGGCAAAGGCCATAACCGGCGCACCCCTCCGTTCTACTCCAAAGGCAGGAAATGCCTGAGAGAACCTCTTATCCTCAAAGGCGGCAACGGCTATTATCTCAGCTGCCGTGACCGATCCCTGACCTCCACGGCCGTGTAATCGTATCTCTTTCAAGGGCTGACCTCCTGTATCTTGCGCACTGATCTCCTCAACTGCTGCGAAAGAGAGATGAGCAAATATATCTCTTTCGGAGCCATATCTATGGCGCCACCTAAGAGGATCTCACTATTGTTCCGCAGATGGCGATGAATAACAATATGGAAAACAACGCTCCGAGCAGCCTCTCAAAAATGAAAGCCCATTTTGTCCAGAATCTGGATCTTCCTTGTATTAGAGGCAGGAGAGGGGGATCGATAAATAACCGAGTACCGGACAGGAAGACTGTGAAGCTGAAGCCCAGGATATCTAAGATATCATTATCAATCCACTCTTCGCCCCCCGGCAGAACGGATGGCGTCATATCGTTGGGACCGCCAAGCCCCTGTCTCCACCAGAATAAGGCATAGACCAGAACAATGGCGATCGAGAAGAGAAGCGCATTGAACGGCTTTGTGCCATATCCATAAAACCATTCCAGCGGATAGTCTATGAGCTTCCTGAGCCATTCTTCTCCCGCATTTGCCGCGGGCCAAGGCTCTGCTCTATGCTCCTTCCGGTACTGGAAGTAGCAGCTATCATGATCCTCGAAATAGCCCAGGCCGTTAAAGTTCTTCATCAAAGACATATAAGCAGCATCGTCATAGACAAGGTGCCCTGCAATGTCATGCCATCTGACAAAGAGCTCATCATATCTCGTCCTTGTCAGCGAGAGCTTGCGATGAAAGGTGGCATTCTCGAAGATCAAATCTTCCTTAAACAGACTGCCATTGAAACTGGCATCTTTATTGAACACCACATCGCTAAAGTAGGTATCTCTATAAAATCGATCATTAATGAATCCGGCATCGCCGTTGAATTTCGAGCCCCAAAAGTAGGCAGATCCGTTGAATTCCGAGAGCATGAAGCTCGCAGGGCCGTTGAACTCAGAGAAAATGAAGTTCGCATTATCTTTGAATTCTGAGTCTCCGAAGTAGGCATGGCCATTGAATTTTGAGCGCATGAAGTTGGCATCTTTATGGAATTCCGAGTGCCCGAAGTGGACATCTCCATTAAAGATGGTTGAGTCAAAATCTACTGAATCCCGAAAGACTGCCTGATCAAAATAGACTGGCGGCTCAATCGTCATTCCCTTGAGGCTCAAATCACCTTCAATAGTGCAATTTTTAAATTCCGCTGGCTTGCCAGACTTGATGACCTCTAAAACATCTTCCGCCGGAATGATTCTATCATCAGGGATCCCTGCCGATAATCCGATTATAAAAAAAAGAAAAGCCAGGACCAAACCATGAATTCGACTCAGAAGCTCTGCCTCCTGGGAGAAAATGGACAGTTTAGCTAGATAAATTTTAGGCTCCACATAATTCAGCGAAGAGCCAAATTTTATCTGAATGGATGGTCGAATCGGTTTGTTCTACCACAAAATCGGGATAAAAGAAAAAACGTGAGGCCTCAGGCCTCGTCCTCGGGGTACTGGGAGACCATGTTGCCCTCGGGATCCAACAGGACGGCCAGATCGCCGCTGTTGTTCCAGATGGATGTGCTCCGGTCCCAAAAGAGGTTCTCTGTATCGTCGTCTCCCTCGCCCGTGTGCACGACAACTTTAGCCCCGGCAGCAAGGGCGAAGTCGGGGAAGGTATAGGTGTGGTTCTGCGCATCGGCTAGAGTCCATCCGGCCATGTTCACGTCTGAAGAGCCTTTGTTGGTGATCTCTACCCACTCATCATCCAGGTTCTCCTTCTCCGGACTGGTGGCCACGAAGTTGGCGGAGGTTATGGCGATCTGGAGATCTGTCGTGCTGGCGTTCTCCTCTTCGGCAAGGGCTGTGCCGAGGAATGTGATGGCAAGAAAGATGCCAAAAATCCCTGCAAGTAGTTGTTTTTTCATTTTTTATTCTCCTTAATGTCAATTCCCTGATTTAAGGTGTGGATCAGAATTCTCTTAAGTTATATAAATTTTTCTACAGTAATACAGCATAATAATTAGGCTTTGCCCAGTTATATTGCACTACCTCAAACCATGGCTGTTTAAGCGCCTGAGCGTTCTGGATTTTGATATTGAGAGGCGATAGCATGCATCTGTGCTGTCAATCCGCCAGCGCCTGCGAGCTCATCATACTGCCAGACATCGAGATGGAGACCGGAGACGAAAAGTGGATATCTCTCCAGGCAGAGAGGATTTTTGTGACAGAATCACCGGCTGTCTGGCCATAGCTGCATCCCTTCTCCTTCCAGGGGACTCATTCATATGCCTTATGTGCCGGCCCCCCTCATCCTTTCATACTCCGCCAAGACCCCCCCAGTCTCCCCCAAGGCCACTACCTGGCCGCGGTTCATGAGCATGCAGCGACTGCATAGCGAACGCACCGTGGCCAAAGAGTGAGAGACCAGGAGGATGGTCTTGCCCGCTTTGCGAATCTCATCTATCTTATCGCTGCATTTCTTCTGGAAGGACTCATCCCCCACCGATAAGACCTCATCCACCAGAATGACATCCGGATTGGTCTGGATGGCAGTGGCAAAGGCCAGCCGCACATACATCCCCGAGGAGAAGTTGCGCAGCTTCATGTTCTCGAAGCGTTGCAGCTCAGAGAACTCCATTATCTCATCGTATCTCTGGTCTACCTCCTTATGGGTCAGGCCCATTATCGCCCCGTATAGGTAGACGTTATCCCGGGCGGAGAGCTCCGGCTGAAAGCCGACTCCCAATTCCAGAAAAGGCGCGATTTTTCCGTTTATCTCCACTCTGCCGCTATCCGGATAGAGAACTCCCGCCAGAACCTTAAGCAGAGTGCTCTTGCCGCAGCCGTTGGGCCCGATCACCCCAAAGGTCTCGCCATGTTTTACAGCGAAGCTGACATCCTGCAGGGCCATGAACTCATCATAAGAGCTGGTGCCTCTCCCCACCAGCCCGGCCAGGTGCTCGAAGACGGTGAGCTTCTTCTCTTTCGGTATTCTAAAATTCTTGGAGATGCCCTCCACCACTATTGCATTGCCGTTAGTCCCCCGGCCTATGCCGCCCTTCACCAGGTTCAACTTATCCAGGCCCTTATTGATCTCGGCGAGAGGCAGAGACATATTCAGATCTCCTCCGCAAACCTACGCTCCAGCTTCTTGAAGACTAAAGTGCCAACAACCATGATGAACAGACCAGCTGCAATTGTTACGGCCACATCCTGCGGTGCAGGCAGTTGATGGTAGAGCAGCACATCCCTATACATCTGTATCAATGCGGTCATGGGATTGAGCATATAATAGTCCAGATACTTCGGCGGCACAGTGCTGAGGGGATAGACTATCGGCGAGAGGAAAAATCCGATCTGAATGAGCACATCCCATATCTGGTTAAGATCACGGTAATAGACATAAAGAGCTGCCAGGATTAAGCTTATTCCATATACGATAAGGAAATAAATCATATGTATAAAAGGGAAGAGCAGGATATAAGGCGAGATTCCCGCGCCAAGGATAATGAGCAGGGGCACAAGCACCAGGAACTCCAGAATTGAGCTTATCAGGTTGGACAGAACCACGCTCGTCACCAGAACCTGGCGTGGGATATAGATCTTGTTCACCAGGCTGGGTTTGCCCACGATAGCCCCCATGGCAGCTGAGCTTCCTATGGCCATGAATCGCCAGCTTACGATGCCGATCAGCAGGTAAAGAGCGAAATTGTCCTGATTAGCATTGAACACATTACTGAATACCAGATAGAGGACCAGCATCATAAGAAGCGGATTCAAGAGCGACCAGGCAAAGCCCAAAACGGAGCTCTGGTATTTTACCTTAAGGTCGCTGATGGTGAGAATCTTGATCAGCTCCCTATATTCAAAGATCCACATCTTAATACCTCTTTATCCTAATGCCCCTTCATCCTGCCCCAGATCTCAACGAATCTCTTGATCTGGGAATAATCTGCCCGGCACACGACATCCTTTCGCTTTTCCATCATCTTTACGACGCCCTTCAGAGCATCGAGCTTCGATTTAAGGATGACCCCACCCTGGCCGCGCAGAGCATAGTAGGGGATAACTGCCAAATTTCTGGCCACTATAAAAGGCAGAGAGGTGATCAGAAGCCTGAACGGAAAATCCTTGATCGGATACCATACAATATTCCTGTTGCCATAATAGACGGCCAGATCCGATCCCACTCCGGCAGTTCCTCCATGGTGGTGAATTACCCTGGCACCAGGCACATATAAGCACTTCCAGCCGGCCAGACGGGCCCGAAAGGCCAGATCCACATCCTCCAGGTATAGAAAGAAATCCTCATCGAAAAGACCGATCTCATCCAGCATCTCCCTTCTGTAGAGCGCCGCTCCCGCACAGGCTCCAAATACCTCTTCCACGAATTCATACTGCCCTCGATCCGGCTCGAACATCCCCCGGTCCCAGGCAGCTCCGCTCCTGGAGATGCATATCCCGGCAGAGTTGATGCGCCCATCGGGAAACAGCATCTTTGCAGCACAGACTCCGACCTCGGGATCGGCCATGGGCTTGATCAGCTCCTCTATGAATCGGCTGTCCGCCCTGGAATCGTTGTTCAGGGTGATGACGAATTCCCCTTTCGCTGCCCTTATTCCGACATTGGTTCCACCGGCAAACCCCAGGTTCTCATCGTTTTTGGCCAGCCTGACCCAGGGATAATTTTCCTTAACATACTCAGGACTGCCGTCCCTCGATCCATTATCCACCACTATCACTTCAAAATCTGAATAGGTCTGGGAGGCAAGGGAGGAGAGGCAGCCATCCAAGAATCCTTTGCCATTATAATTCAGCACGATTACGCTAATCAATTCCATCTCTAGAGCAATTCCCGGTAGACCCTTTCAATCTGCTCTGCTGCTCTTCGCCAGCTATACTTTCCAATTGCGAGCTTCCTGCCTTCGGCTCCCATCCTTCCTGCCAGGTCATCATCCTTCAGGATGGCGAGCATGGACGATGCCAGAGCCTCTTTATCATTGCATCTCACCACCATTCCTGCCCCACATTCATTAATGTCTCCGGCCATGCCCATGATCTCGGTGACAACCACCGGCCTTTCGCAGGCCATAGCCTCCAGGGGAACGATCCCAAAACCCTCCCTCCTGGGATCGGTGGAGGGGAGGGCAAAAAGCTTGCATCCATTGTAGTACTCGATGAGCTTCTCGGAGGGGATAAAGCCAGCGAAGCTTACGTTATCACCGATGCCCAGAGAGTCGGCCATACCCCTATAACAGTCGAGCATACAGCCCCTCCCTCCCACCACCAGTCGCACATCGGGCAATTCTTGCTTCATGATCTTCAAGGCAGCAAAGAGGACCTCCAGCCCTTTGTACCGATGGAACTCATCCAGGACGCTGAGGAAAAAAATATCGCCTTTCGGGGGAGCCTCCTTGGGCCTGAAGGCCTCAACGTCTATGCCCAGGGGTACGAAGAAGACCTTACCGGCATATTCCTTAAGATATGGCGAAACATATCGGTTCCTGGTCACAATGATGCCGCCGGCGGACTTCAAGAGCAGCTTAAGAGCGGTTTTGTTGTAGATCCAGGCGATCTGCCCTGCCCATCCTTCACCGACTATGTCATTATGATACGTCAGGACAAGAGGCCTTTTCTTTAACAGCGAGATCAGGCCGCTCCAGTCAGCGCTCCAGGGAGTGGGAAGATGAGTGTGAAGGATATCGAAATCCTCCCTATACAAGGCCAGGGGCAGATATGGAGTGATGCTGGTATTGGCCATTTTTCCCCTGCTTTTCTGTGTTTTTGTGTGAATACGCTGATCAATATCGTTTTCCCCCGGCCCGTCCGCGCATATCACCCCCACATCATGCCCCATCCCGACGAGCTCTCTGGAGAGGTTGCGAACATAGCTCTCCACTCCACCGGTGGCAAAGATCCTCGCCGGGGTCTGCAGTATTTTCATGTCTCCTGCCTTATGTTAGATCATTTTTATT
>NZ_DAKC01000118.1:34613-44648 GCF_002496465.1 Methanosaeta sp. UBA356
TGCCTTGCGCACTTTCATTGTCAGATAGACGGAATGAGTCTTATCCAGCCTCGAGAGAACAGAGGCCAACGGACCGGGAAAGGGATAATACCCCACTCCAATCAGTTGCTCCACATCAAATCCATGGTACCTGAACAGCTCTCGCAGAGATTCTGGGGTGAAGATCCTCAAATGAACCTCACCCCTGCTCGCATGAAGCATTCCGCATTTGGGGTCCAGAGAGTTGCCCACAATCACCTCATTGCTCACATGGGCAGTGAACGGCTGCTTGCCAAAAACTAAGGATAATATGTTATGCAGACCGGCGAGATTGGGTGTAGATATGACAGCATAACCACCGGGCTTGAGAATTCTGTGAACCTCTTTGATGAACCGATCTGTCTCGGACAGGTGCTCAAGCACCTGATTGGCATGAACGACATCAAAGCTCTCTGCTGCCAGGGGCAGGATTTCGTTCAGATCCGCCTGGCAGACTCTGATTCCTCGGCTCCTGGCCCGCTGCGCAGCCTCCTTTAAAAACTCGACTCCGAAGATGTTCAACGTTTTCGCCTTCTGGGCAATCCTCAGGGCAAACTCGCCATCAGAGCACCCCAAATCCATTATCTTCGCCCTCTCGTTCACCTCGATCAGGTCCAGTACAGTCTTGCGGTTCTCCAGATCGACGTTATGGTATAAAGATAACAGATTCATGGCGGCAGAAAATTCATGATTCGCGATTATTATCTGACCTCAGTAGAACCGGATCAGCTCTCCGATTCCCTCTTTCAGGCCGAACCTCGACCGGAATCCAATCGTCCTTTCCGCTTTGGCGGTATCAGCCAGGGTTTGCAGGACATAGTTTTTTATAGGATTTTCGGTGTACTGAGCTTCCAGGGACAGATCCATCATCCGGTTCAAGAGCTCTATCACCTCATTGAAGCTCCAGGCCTCGCCCGTTCCCACATTCAGTATCCCATGGTAGTCCGAATCCATGGCCAGCCGCATTGCCCGCACCACATCCAGAACATAGGTGAAATCCCTGGTCTGAGTGCCATCTCCGTATACAAGCGGCCTTTTGCCCGCTTTCATATCCCAGAGGAACTGAGTGACCATGTTCGCATACTGCTTTTTTGCCTCCTCCCGGGGACCGTAAACGGAAAAGAACCTCAAGCCCACCGAGGCTATGCCGTAAAGCCTCTGATAAAGCTCTGCCATCCGCTCCATGGCCAGCCTGGCCTCGGTGTAGTAGTCGGTCACCCCAATGGCCATATCCTCGCGGTGGGGAGGAAGAATGCCATTGTAAAGGGAGGAAGAAGAGGCATAGACCACCCTCGATCCTGACCTTCGGGCCAGCTCATAGATCGAGATAAAGCCGTTAATGGCCTCCCCCACCAGGCATGGATTCCTCTTGTACATGGGCGAGGATGAGGGTATTCCCAGATGGTAGATCTTCTGGGGATGAATATCCAGGGTGGACAGATCGTTGCAGCTCTTCTGGATCAGCTCCAGGCGGCCTTCCAAACCCGCCAGGTTCTCAGCGCTTCCGGTGTGCATATTATCCAGTACAAGCACATCCTCTCCTGCCCGCAAGAGATCCTCAACCAGATTCGAGCCGATAAAACCCGCGCCGCCCGTTACCAGTGTGCTCATGATTATCAATCACCTTTCGAGTCCCTTAGGACATCCGACCGCCCTATGGCCCGCAGAACCTCAATCGCTCCGTCCACTCGACTTCGCATTCCGGCCAGATTCTTCTCCTCCTCTGCGATCAGTCTCATCCTCTCTTCAATCATCCTTGCAGTCTCCTCCGGAGCAGGGCCGCCAATGTTTGCCCGGAGAGCCACATTGCTCACCGGGTCCAACGCCCTCAGCAGATGGTCATTGGAGAAGCCCCGTTCGCTGGCAGGAGACCCCCAGATCTCCAGACTGATCTCATCTAAGGTCCTCATTGTGGGCTCACCCTTTCCGGCCGCGATCCGGCCCACGATACTATGAGCGGTGCGAAATGGCATTCCTGTGATTCTCACCAGTGAGTCGGCCAGCTCGGTGGCGGTGGAAAAACCCAAGACTGAACTCTCTTTCAGATGCTCAAGGTTGAACCTCGATGAGGATAGGCATCCATCCAGGATCCTAACTGTGCTCAGCGTCCAGTCCAGGCTTCGCCATAGATGGGGCGTCACCTCCTGGAGGTCCCGGTTATAGCTCATTGGCAGAGCCTTGCAGATGGATAAAGCGGCCACTAGAGATCCTATCACCGAGCCGGTCTTGGCGCGGGCCAGCTCCGCAGTATCCGGATTTTTCTTCTGGGGCATGATGGAGCTGGTGGTAGCATAGAGGTTGTCCAATTCCAGATAGCCGAACTCGGATGAGGACCAGAGGATCAACTCCTCTGCCAGGCGGCTGCAATTGACCATGGCAATGGAGAGTGCCGCCAGGACCTCCAGGACGAAATCCCGGCTGGAGACGGCATCCATGCTGTTCTCCACCAGGCTGTCAAATCCCAGGAGATCAGCAGTCCGGGCACGATCGATATCAAATCCAGTGGATGCGAAGGCAGCTGCGCCCAGGGGGCTCTTATTGACCCTCCTATAGGCATCCTTTAGCCTATCCAGATCCCGAAGGGCAGCATCGGCATGGGCCAGTAGATGATGGGCCAGGGTGGTGGGCTGAGCATGCTGGGTGTGAGTGAACCCAGGGATGACGGATTCCCTGTGATTCGCCGCCAGGCGGACGAGCGTCTTGATGAAAGAGAGCTCCCCGTCCATCAGATCGAGCAGATCATCCCTCAGTGCGATGCGAATGCATGTCGCCACCTCATCGTTACGAGAGCGGCCGGTATGCATTCGCCCCCCTTCAGGACCCACCAGAGCAATGACTGCCGCCTCAATGGCCTCATGAACATCCTCTCCAGCCCCAAGGGCAGATCCCTCTTCGATCTCATCCAGAGCAGCAATGATCTTCGATGCGACCTCTTCGGATATCTGGCCCATCTCTTTCAGCATCACCAGGTGGGCCCTGTCCACCAGCAGATCGGCCAGGAATATCCTCTGATCAGCCTTACGGCTGGACAGATAATCGAGAATGTCCTCGCTGATCTCCCCCAAACGCTGATCCCGGAACATATCAGGTGGTATAGTTGGCGTTCACATTCACATACTCATGGGTCAAGTCGCAGCCAAAGCTGCGCGCGCTCCCCATTCCCAGGCCCAGGTCGATGTTTATTATGATCTCCTCCCCGGACATGATCTCTCGGGCCTTGTCCAGAACCTCCTCTGCGATCCGGCCCTTCCAGACGAGATCGACCTTCAGCCCCGAGCCTTCCAGCCCCAAGGTGACCAGGTCCGGATTCATCTCCGCCCCGGAGTAGCCCACAGCGCAGATGATCCTTCCCCAGTTGGGATCCGCCCCATAGACTGCAGTCTTAACCAGACTGCTCTTTGCCACCGCTTTGGCCGCCAGCCGGGCATCAGCCTCATTGCGGGCCCCGGTAACCAGGGTCTCGAAGAATTTGCTCGCCCCCTCCCCGTCCCTGGCCATCTGGCGGGCGAGATCCACGCAGACGTACCGCAAAGCCTGCTGGAAGTCCTCTATCCTGCCCTGCGCCCGACCGGTCGCGGTGAGGAGGACTATATCATTGGTGCTTGTATCTCCATCCACGGTGAGCATATTGAAGCTATCCCGGACGGCATCAGCCAGGCAGCTCTTGAGCACTTCCGGGGAGAAGTCGGCATCGGTAAATAGAAAGCATAGCATAGTAGCCATATTAGGCTCGATCATGCCCGCACCCTTGACTATTCCTGCCACCCGGAGTCCCTGGTGCTCTACAGCTACCTCCTTCTCCCTGGTGTCGGTGGTCATGATCGCCCTCTCCGCCTCCAGGCCGGCCTCCCCATCAGACCTCAAGCGCCCTCTTGCCTCCTCGAAGAGGCGGCCGATGATATCCATATCCATATAACGGCCTATGACCCCAGTCGAGGCCACGGCGATCCGCTCCTCATCGCTCTTCAGAAATCCGGCCAATAGAGAGGCCATCATCCTCGCATCTTCGACCCCCTGCGGCCCGGTGTAGGCGTTCGCGCAGCCACTATTAGCGATTATGCCATCCAGATGGCCTTTGGCCAGATGCTCTGCGGTGACAGCCAGCGGAGCAGCCTTTACCCGGTTGGTGGTGAACATGCCGGCTGCTGTTCCAGAAGCAGCAATTAGAGCCAGGCCGTACTTGCCCGCCCGCACTCCGCAGGCGCGCACCCCGTCAATGGCGCATATCCCGCCCTTAATCCTCTGCATGGGCCATCCCCAGACCGGATATGATATCGCCACGGGTCACTATCCCTACCAACCGACCGTCCTCGACCACCGGAAGGCGGTTGATCCGGTGGCGGGTCATAATGCTTGCTGCCTCCTCTATGGAGTCGTCCGGCCCGATCTCATGCAGGTTCCGGCTCATCACATCAGCAACCTCCTTTTCGGGGATCTCTTTCAAACTGGACCGCATCCGCTCCCATTTCACCAGGTCCCGAAAGGGGACCTCGAATATCTCGAAGGGGCTGGGGAGCCACAGACTCCCCTCAGACTCGTCCTCCACCGATAAGAGACGGAGAAGGTCCGACTCTGATACAATTCCCACCAGCCTCTCACCATCTAAAACCGGCATCCCGCTGATCTTGTTTTCCCTGAGGAGCCTGGCTGCCTCGCTCACGTTCGCCGATGCCTGCACCGAAACCGGCATGACGTTCATCACATCTCTGACCTTCATTTGTATCCACCACGTCTCCGTTTGCCTCTTTTAAGGCGCCATTCCCGGGAACCACAACCCAGTCCTCTGATCCAGTCCCGCCATGAGATTCATGTTCTGGATGGCCTGGCCGGATGCGCCCTTCACCAGGTTGTCTATGGCGGATACTACCACGATTCTGTCGCTGCCCTTCTCCGGCTCGAAGCTTATATCGCAGAAGTTGGATCCCCGGACAGCGCCAAGGCGGGGAACGACATCTGCCATGCGGACGAAGGGGGCATCTTTATAGAAATCCCGGTATATCCGGGCCACAGCCTCACGATCCTGCAGGGTGGTCTCTGCCCCCTCTTTGGCAAATACGTGAGCAGTGGTCAGAATACCGCGGACTGAGGGAATGACATGGGGGGTGAAGTTCACCTTGATCCCAGGCGAGAGAAGCCCAAGCTCCTGCTTTATCTCTGGGACATGCCTGTGGGTAGTGATCTTATAGGGAATAACATTCTGGGACATATTGGGATAGTGGCTGGTCTCCGTAGGCTCAATGCCTGCGCCAGAGATCCCCGATTTGGAGTCATAGACCACCCGATCCACCAGCCCAGCATGGGCGAGAGGTGCCAAGGCCAGGATGGCTCCCGTAGGATAGCAACCAGGGTTACCGATAAGCTTTGCCTCTGCCACCTCAGAATGAAGCTCCGGCAGGCCAAAGATAGCATCCCTTGGAGCGCGGTGTTTCATGCCATAGGTCTTCTCGAACACATCCACTGGCAGGCGGTAATCGGAGGATAGATCGATCACCCTCGTCCCGGCATCCAGGAGATCGGGCACCCAATCCATTGCCGTCCCATGGGGAACCCCAGTGAAGATTATATCGCAGCGCTCAGCCGCCTCTTTCGCGTTGAGCGCCTCGAAATTCAAAGCGTAAATGCTCTTAAGATGAGGATGAACCAGGCTCACAGGCTTTCCCGAGAGCTTGCGGGAGGTGACAAGTCTCACATCGACCTCGGGATGGTTTGCAAGGAGACGCAAGAGCTCCCCACCGGTGTAGCCCGATCCACCGATAATTCCTACATCTATCATGAAGGTTCCCAGAGAGCTACTGATATAAATTCGCCGCGCCTATTGGGGACAGCAGGATTCACATAGATGGAAAAGCTCCTTTGCGATGCCTTCAATCCTCTCCTTCTGCTCGAGGCTCACGAGCCAGCGCTGCGGTATCCATCTGGTTCCATAAGCTGCGCCAAATAGGTTTCCAGCGATGGAGGCGATAGAATCGGTGTCACCTCCGCCGCTGGCTGCAGCAATCAGCCCCTCCTCCGGCCGGAATCGCAAAAAGCAGTAAAAAGCAGATACCACCGTCTCTTTAGACAGAGGAGAATTTCTGATCCGGCCCCTGGCCTCCTCCGGCGGAAGATCGAGAAGGGATTGGACCCAAATGAGCCGCTCTGCCAGTTCCCGATCCACCCGGCCAGCCTGGCGGGCGGCACTCTCAAGGATTGTCTCCTTGGGGAGGTCAATAAGACAGAGGGCGACGCCCACTGCTACAGCGACCGCTCCTGCCCGAGAGGCGGGTGCGGAATGGGTGGGCAGGCTCTGCAGATCGGCATAGCTTCTTACCAGGTCCAGGTCGGAATGATATAATAGACCGATGGGAGCCGCGCGCATGGCTGATCCGCATGTGGGGATGCTGATGCCCGACTCCTGCCAGGGGGTGCCAGCGATCATGCTCATTATTGCAGAACGGGTGGCAAATCCCACTCCGCTCCAGAGCCGCTCATTCAGGCACCAGCTAGATCCCCAACTGGCGAGCTTGCTGGAAAAACCGTCTGCTGAGAAGCCGGAGTGCTCAATGAGCGACTCGGCGAGGAGCAGAGTCTCTTCTGTATCATCGGTGAACTGGCCGGCCCGGAGGCCAGCATGAAAATGCCCCTCCGGAGGGGGCATCATATCCACCATCCGACCGAAAATGGATTGGATCTCTCCTGCTGTATACCCTTCTGTAGGCATCCCCAGTGCGTCCCCTGCTGCACCCCCCAACAGACAGCCTCGAAAGCGATCCAGCTTATCCATATCCAGCAGAGCCATTATGCGGCCAGCATTCGGACTAGAGCGGTTGCATCGACCCTGCCATATCCACCCTGCTCCGCCGACTGCTCATCAAAGCGGTCTAAGCCGTCCGGCTCGATGCCCCGTCCCATGATGACAAAAGGAACCGGATCCCGGCTATGGGTCCTGATGGATATGGGGGTGGCATGATCTGGCAGGAGGAGAATGCGCCAGTCCTCTCCGCTCTTTTCCAGCCCCTCGATCACCGGTCCCACCACCATCTGGTCCAGAAGCTCAATAGCCCGGATCTTCCCCTCCAGGTCGCCCTCGTGGCTGGCCTCGTCCGGGGCCTCGACATGCAGATAGGCGAAGTCGTGACGGGAGAGAGCCTCAAGAGCTCCCTTCACCTTGCCGGAGTAGTTGGTGTCAATCGTTCCCGTGGCTCCGGGAACCTCTATCACCTCCAATCCGGCATAAACGGCGATGCCCCGGAGGAGATCCACGGCAGAGATCATGGCCCCGGTCAGGCCGTATAGGCTCAGGAAGGAGGGCATCGATGGTCCTGGACCCTGGCCCCACAGCCAGATGGCATTGGCTGGCCTCTTATTCTCTTGGATCCTTTTCCGGTTCACCGGATGGCCGGACAGCACCGATTTTGCCGACTCCATAAGCTCTAAAAGCACCTCTGCGTCCTCTCCCTGGGGCAGATAGTCAGCCACCGGCTGGTCGCTGATGTCATGAGGCGGGGTGCAGACTGCTCCCGCCCCCTTTTGCAGGACCAGGAGATGTCGGTAGCTAACACCGGCATACAATCTCTCATTCGGCATCAGGGGCTTTATTGCCTCGATCAGCTCACTGGCCTCTCCGGTGCTGATGTGCCCGGCACTGTAATCTCTCATTATGCCATCTTCTATGGTGACCAGGTTGCAGCGAAAAGCGATATCACTCTCACCTAGATGCACTCCCATGGAGGCCGCCTCCAGAGGAGCGCGGCCGGTATAATACCTGCGAGGATCGTAACCGACCACTGAGAGGTTGGCTACGTCGCTGCCCGGTGGAAATCCATCCGGGACTGTCAATGCCAGTCCGCTTCTCCCCAGCCGTGCCAGTAGGTCCATATTGGGCTTTTTTGCCACCTTTAGGGGAGTTTTTCCCTGCAGCTCCCCCAGGGGGAGATCGGCCATACCGTCCCCTAAAATCACCATCAGCTTCATTCGCGCCATCCCTATGAAAAAATAGTATTAAAATCCATTCATCGCTTCTGCTTTTTGGCCAGTTCTCGCGCTTCGCGCTCGCTTATCTCTGCCAGATGCTTGTTTAAAACCTTGGCCAGCTGGTTGAGCTTGACCCGATTGCAGGTCGCCCCTCTGGTGATGCCGGTGACAAGATCCACCACCTCCCCAAGGGTCTGCGTCTTCTGGCGGGAGGGCTTGACCAACCTGGTCTTCACCCCCTCTTTAGCGAAGTCCTCCAGGTCCATGGGACACTGGGCCACCACTACCGCGGGAATGTCCACCTGAGAGAGGATCTCCTTCGCCTTAAAGATCACATGGGATCGCACGTTTCCCAGATGGAAGACGGCGATCTTATGGCGCGCTATCTGCTCTACCTCTTTCTCGGACAGGCCGAAGGTCGGGCCGTAACCTCGCGACCCCTGAGGAAAGCTCTCCGGAACCCCGGTCCCTGCCTCTAAAACCAGAACGCTGGTCTGGATCCCCTCCCTGCGCAGGCCATATGTCATCTCGCAGACGGGCTTGGTAATATGTCGCCGCCCCGGTGACATGGCTATAGCGATTACATCCGGTTTTGTCGCCTCAGAGAGTGTGCCCCTCTGGGCCAGTCCGCCCCCCTTGGCCAGGCCCATGCTCTCCCGGCAATCGACTACTTGAGTTGTCCTGCCAATCATACCTCCATCTCTACAGGGATGGAATATAGATCTGACGAACTGCCTCCAGAGGGAGTTTTTTAAACCGGCGACCCCAGGAATAACCATGCTCCACTTTGTTGGTCTCGGACTTTATGATGAAAGAGATATATCTCTCAAAGGCCTGGAGGCGGTCCGCGCCGCAGACTGCATCTACGCCGAGTTCTATACCTCCCGGCTGATGGGAACCACATTGGAGAAGATGGAAGCGCTCTATGGGCGAAAGATCCATCCCCTCTCGCGACAGGAGGTAGAGGTGGACCCATCCTGGCTGGAGGAAGGCCGAAATAAGGATATAGTCTTTCTCTCCGGGGGCGATGCCATGGTCTCCACCACCCACCTGGACCTGAGGCTCAGAGCGATCAAGATGGGCATTGAGGCCTCTGTGATTCATTCCAGCTCCATTGTCACTGCCGTATCCGGCCTGTGCGGACTGCAAAACTACCGTTTCGGCCGATCAACCACCATTCCCTTCCCCTACGTCTCCCGGGGCCGCAGGATCATTCCCCAGACACCATACCAGGTGTTGAGGGAGAACCAGGAGCGCAATCTCCATACCATGCTATTCCTCGACATCCAGATGGAGCCGGTTGAGAGGTACATGACGGCGAATGAGGGGACAGCTCTGCTCATGGAGATGGAGGCCAATGCAGGAGAAAGCGGTCTTATGGAGGCGATTGCGGTGGGCATCGCCAGGGCAGGCGCCCCTGACGCCTCAGTGAAGGCTGACCTCCTCCCCCGTCTGCAGGGCTATGACCTCGGCGGTCCATTGCATATCCTGATCATCCCTGCAAGACTGCACTTCATGGAGGCAGAGGCTCTGCGGATTCTGGCGGATGCACCCGCAGACGCCGTCCAGTGCTAAGGGGATGTGGATACGAAGCGATGAGCCCATTAATCGGGATCTTATCTGCCGCCATGAAAAGCTATTAATAAGCCCGGAGTATTCTTTGGGCCATGCTGCAGGAAGGCGCCTTGCCAGCTTGCGCCCAAGATCGATTTCCATAGAGAGGATTTATGCCCAAGGTCACAGTGGAGATACCCCAGCACATCTTCGATGATGTTCAGGCCCATGTAGGAGAGGGAAAGAAGTTCGTGAGCTTCTCAGACGCAGTTAGATCTGCTCTGCGAAAGATGCTCGATCAACTGGATGAGATAGACAGAAGGCGGGGGCGCGCTCAGGAATGAAGTTAGGCCTGACCACAGAGTTCGATGCCGCCCACAGCCTGCCCGGCTATCAGGGTAAATGCGCCTGCATGCACGGGCATACCTACCAGGTGGAGATGGTGGTGGAAGGGGAGGTAGGAGAAGACGGCTTTGTCATTGACTTCTATCAGCTCAAGAAGATAATTGG
>NZ_DAKC01000118.1:44898-56780 GCF_002496465.1 Methanosaeta sp. UBA356
GCTTTGTGGATTGCAGAGCGGCTGAAAAAAGAGATGGAGACCACATCGATCAAGCTCTATTCCCTGAAGCTCTGGGAGGGAAAGAACAAATGGGTATTGATAGATTGATTCTTGATAGAAATCGCCATCAATCGGAAGTGAGCTCCCAGTTGCTGACTGCATCTGGATTCTCCTTTACCTCCTTCAACCTCAGACGGGACTGCTCCTCATAGTACTTCTTATATTTCTCTTCTTTATCAGTGCTATTCCATTCTGCAATCTTCCTGTCCAGGGCCTCGAACATGTACTTCTCGACCGCTTTAACAGTCTCCAGGTCCCCCCTGAGCACCAGTATCTCTCTGTCCATCACCTCGCCGGTCATATCCATCTTACCCGGCCGCAATACAGGCTCGACATCGAACTTCTCCACCAGCTCGCGTATAACGGTAATCGGCATGCTCAAGGGTATAGCCAGATCGTAAAGGCCTTCGAGATCTCCCCTATTCTCCCTGTCCTCTCTAATCTCTTTAGCATCATCATTTTCAATATTGGTAGAGTCCATAAGCACCAGTACTTAATCAATCTGCATCGATTTAAGGCTGTCGAAGAGCTGAAGATCTGCCCCCACCCGCCATCGCTAAGCAGACGCCGCCTCTGCGAATCTTATCGATCCGCAACCCCTTGAAGGCAGTCAAATCCAGCCTAGGTTCGCCGGACAGCATTTATCCGGGCTCCCTTCAAGCGATCGGGAGCTCTGGCAGGGAAACAGTTATTAATGGGTCCATCAATGCAGAGTGCGGACCGGGCCCGTAGCTTAGCCAGGTTGAGCGCACGGCTGATAACCGTGAGGTCACGCGTTCAAATCGCGTCGGGCCCATAATTTTTTTTGCATATCTCTGCTTTTGGCTACCGGTGATTCAAAACGTTTATGAGGATAGAATGGTCTTGTGGGCTCTGATGTCTAAGAGATCCGTAGGAAAGGGTGATGATGGCAAAAAAACCGCCGCTGGCGTTCAGGAGGCCAAGCCACAGGATTTGCCGCCTACCCCTTTGGAAAAGAAGGCAAAATCAAAAAGCGCAGCGTGCTTGTGGCAGAACAACGATATCCTGATTTACGCAGGATTAATTGTTGCTGCAGCAGTCTCGCTCTTTTTGCGCACCTATTACAATTGGAAATTGGTATTCACAGATAACGGCGTCGTCTTCAGCAGCGAAACTGATGCATGGTACCACATGATGCTGGCCAGAGGAGTGGTGATCAACCATCAGAGGCTGTGGTTCGATCCCATGACCAACTTCCCCAATGGAACGACATTGCATTTCGGCCCATTTCACAGCTGGGCAATCGCCCTGGTCTCTGAAATACTGGGCCTGGGCAACCCCAGCATGCATCTGGTGGATACGGTTGGAGCCATTATGCCTGCTGTTCTGGGAGCGCTTCTGGTCTTCCCCATCTACTTCATTGGAAGGGAATTGGCAGGCAAGAACTGTGGACTGATATCGGCATTAATCATCGCCGTCATTCCCGGCCAGGTATTCAGCCGCACCACATTGGGATTCACTGATCACCATGCGGCCGAGATCCTGCTCAGCACCATAGCCATGATGTTCCTGCTCATGGCACTCCGCTCCGGAAGACGCATGACCTTCGATTCCCTCAAAGATGACTGGTCCAAGTTCAAGAGCCCACTCATCTTCTCCGCCCTGTCAGGGCTTTTCTTGGGGCTGTACATCGATGCCTGGTCGTCTGGATTCCTGTTTGTAGGCGTGATACTCTTCTTCGTCTTCTGGCAGAGCATCTTCGATCATATGAAGGGGAAGAGCATCGATTACCTGGGCATCATCGCAGCCATCGCCTTCATAGTGGCGATCATTCCCATTCTTCCCTTCGTCAAGCCCTACTACGGATTCAACCATTATTACTACAGTCTCTTCCAGCCGACCAGCCTTCTCATAGGCGCGGCAGCGGCGTTGGTCTTCGCCCTTCTGTCCCGATATCTCAACCAGAAAGGCCTCAAGAGGTACTATTATCCTGGATCGATCGCTGCTGCGACGCTGATCGGCACAGGCATACTCTATATCGCCATCCCCCAGTTCACCCGTCCCCTGCTGGCGGGACTGTCCATCTTCCAGCAGAAGACAGGAGGAGCTGCCACCATCGGCGAGGCATCGCCATTATTCGCCAATGTCAACAATGTTCTAACCTGGTTCCCAGGCATCGGCTGGATAGAAGGCATCTTCTCCTTCCATACCAATAGCATGATCGCCCTTTTCCTGTCGACATTCACCTTCGCCCTGGTGGCTCTTCTCCTGCTTGCTTTCAGGAATATCTGGAGGCAGAGGCCTGTGGATATAGCGGTATTATCATGGTCCCTGATCATGCTGGTCATGGTCCTCGCCCAGAACAGGTTTGCCTATTACTATGGGGTAAATGTGGCGGTGCTAACGGCATTTCTGGTCGTATATATCCTCCAAAAGCTGGGCATCGAGGATATGGACCTGGATATTGATAACCTGAAGGATCCCTCCAGGCTTGTAAGGTCAAACCTCAAGACAATTGGCGCTGCGATATTCATCTTCGCTTTGATCATACTGCCCAGTATGAGCTGGAGCACAGTCTACGCTCGAGGCGCAAGCGGCCCGGAATCTGACTGGCTGACCTCCACCGCCTGGCTAAGGGACAATACCCCCAGCCCGGGAATGGAACTCTATGAGAAGTACCAATACCCTGCCAGCGGCAAGTACGAATATCCTGATTCTGCTTACGGCATCATGTCCTGGTGGGATTACGGCCACCTGATAGAGGTCGTTGGCCATAGAATTCCCAATGCCAATCCCTTCCAGCAGGGAATAGGCAGCGTCACCCAGAACAGGCCGGGATCTTCTCCCTTCTTCCTGGCGGAGAACGAGAGCCAGGCGGAGAAGGTGCTGGCTGAGCTGGACCAGAACAGGTCCCGCTACATGAACACCAAGTATGTGATGGTCGACCAGCAGATGGCCACCGGAAAGTTCCATGCCATGGCCGCATGGAGCGGCATATCTAATTCGAATTATCTCGGCGGATTTTTGCAGGAACAAGGTGGAGAATATGGCCAGTTCCAGATCTGGCGAGAGCCCTACTTTAAATCCATGACTGCGCGAATGTTCTTCTTCGATGGATCGGAGATAGCAGGAGATCAGGGGATAGGACTGTCCTATAAGGGAGTGGAGATAGAAGAGGGAGTGATAGTTCCCGTCCTCACCGAAGCGCCTAAGATAAGCAGCAACTTCACCGAACTGGAGGAGTTCGTCCGGGCCAGCAAAGAGAAAGGATATATGGCAGAGATCGGTTCCACCAGCCCGGCAGTCTCCGCCATACCCCTGGAAGCACTGCAGCACTTCCGCCTGGTGCATGAGTCAGAGACACCAGTCACCTCCAGCGGCCAGAAGTGGGTCAAGACCTTCGAGAATGTGCCGGGTGCTGTGGTCAAAGGGAGTGCTCAGGCAGGAACCCCAGTTATGGCCTCCATAGACATCCAGACCAATCAGAACAGGATGTTCGAGTACAGGCAATCAAATGTGAGCAATTCAGACGGCCAGTTTGTCCTGGTGCTGCCATATTCGACTGAAGGCCCTATATCCGGTGGGACGCAGTTTGACACCAAAGCGGTGGGGAACTACACCCTATACGTAGGCGATGTCGTCTACGGTCTGAGGGTCCCAGAGGAGTATGTTCTGGCAGGAGCGAGCATCAATATATGAAGCTCTTGGAGGATATGAGCTGGCCGGAGATCGAAGAGGGGCTGAAGGTGACCAGAACGGTGATCCTGCCCGTGGGGGCGACCGAGGAGCATGGCCCTCATCTCCCCACGATCACCGATACCATCCAGGCCATGGAGACGGCACGCACTGTTGCCCAGAAGCGAGAGGTATTCCTGGCTCCGCCCATCCACTACGGGGTCTGTCGCAGCACCCGAGGCTTTCCCGGCACCATCACTGTGGGGCATGATGCCCTGCGCTCATATGTGAAAGAGCTGCTGATATCATTTACAGATAGCGGATTCGAAAATGTCCTGATCCTAACCGGCCATGCCGGGAGCCAGCATATGTCCGCCCTAAAAGAGGCCTGCCAGATGGCATTGGAGGAACGCGAATTCCGGGTCAGCCTGGTATCTCTGTTCGATCTGATCGATCCTCAGGCAGCAGAGACGCCACATGACGGGCATGCCGGAGAGATAGAGACCTCGATGATGATGGTCATTCGCAAAGACCTGGTCAAGGGACTGCCAGAGGAGCATTTTCCCCCAAGGCCCAGATTCCTGATAATGAAGGATGTCCGCCACCTGATGGGAACTGGGATCATGGGAAATCCCGCCCCAGCCACCATAAAGAAGGGACAGAACTTCCTGGCAATGGCGGCGGAAGGGCTCATAGATGCTCTGGAGGAGCTGGAGTCCGACTGCTGGAAAGAGCGATAGAATGGTGAGATAGGCCTCGATTTGGGGCATTTCGACTGCATCTATCGTTCCTTATTTTCCTTTTTATCTTTAAGCTCGCAGCTGGAATGAGTTGCTCACCTATCGCAATATTCATATAGAAGTTTAAACACCGGATATCACGCTTTGAACTAATTCAACGGAGGAGATTAAATGGCAGCAGGACAACTGGGCGGACAGCCCATAATTATTCTTAAAGAAGGAAGCCAGAGAACTGCAGGTCGTGAGGCACAGAAGTCAAACATCATGGCTGCAAAGGCAGTCGCAGGTGCCGTGAGAACCACACTCGGCCCCAAGGGCATGGACAAGATGATGGTCGACAACTTGGGAGATGTGGTAATAACCAATGACGGCGTCACCATTCTAAAGGAGATGGACATCGAGCATCCGGCAGCCAAAATGATGGTAGAGATCGCCAAGACCCAGGATGCTGAGGTCGGAGACGGCACAACCACTGCCGTAGTCCTGGCAGGAGAGCTCCTCAAGCAGGCAGAAGGACTGCTGGACCAGGAGATTCATCCCACAGTCATCGCCGCGGGCTACAGGGCAGCAGCAGACAAAGCCATGGAGATCCTAAATAAGATTGCCGTCAGCGTCACTGTCAATGATGCCGATTTTCTCAAGAAGATTGCCATCACCTCCATGACGGGCAAGGGATCAGGGACCGCCAGAGAGGAGCTTGCCGCGCTGGCCGTGGAGGCAGTTAAGGCCGTGGTGGATGAGGACGGCTCTGTGGACACCGATAACATCACCGTGGAGAAGAAGGTAGGAGGAGGGATAACTGACTCCGAGCTGGTTCACGGCATGGTCATCGACAAGGATAGGCTCCACCCCAATATGCCAAAGAAGGTAACCGGGGCCAAGATCGCCCTGCTCAATGCTGCCATCGAGATCGAGAAGACCGAGGTCGATGCCAAAATAGAGATCACATCCCCAGATCAGCTTCAGGCCTTCCTGGATCAGGAAGAGAGCATGCTCAAGGGCATGGTGGACAACGTAATCAAGACCGGGGCCAATGTGGTATTCTGCCAGAAGGGCATCGATGATCTGGCCCAGCACTTCCTGGCCAAAGAAGGGATCTACACTGTGCGCCGGGTCAAGAAGAGCGACATGGAGAAGCTGGCTCGCGCCACTGGCGGCAGGGTTGTCACCAGCATCCATGACCTGACGGAGAAGGATCTGGGAAGAGCAGGCCTGGTCGAGGAGAGAAAGATCGGCGACGAGAAGATGACCTTTGTCGAGGAATGCGAGAATCCCAAGTCGGTCTCTATCATCCTGAGAGGAGGCACTGAGCACGTAGTGGATGAGCTGAACAGAGCGATGGAGGATGCCCTGCGAGTGGTGGGGGTCGTAGTGGAGGACAAGATGCTCGTTCCCGGCGGCGGCGCTCCAGAGGTAGAGCTGGCGCTTCGTCTCAGAGAGTATGCAGCAACCGTCGGTGGCAGGGAGCAGCTGGCCATCGAGGCCTTCGCCGACTCCATGGAGGTCATACCCAAGACCCTGGCCGAGAACGCCGGTCTGGACCAGATCGACTCTCTGGTTGCCCTGCGCAGCCAGCATGAGAAGGGTATCAAGAGCTCCGGCCTGGACATGGATACCGGCGTTCCTGTAGACATGATGAAGCTGGGTGTGGTCGAGCCCCTGCGGGTCAAGACCCAGGCCATCAACTCAGCTGCCGAGGCAGCAGTCATGATACTCAGGATCGACGATGTCATCGCCTCCAAGGCAGGCGGGCCTGCGGGCGGACCAGGCGGAATGCCCGGCGGCATGGGTGGAGAGGACTTCGAATAAACCTCTCCGATCATCCCCTTTTTTTAAGTCTGCGAGACATAATAGCAAAAGTGTTATCTTCTTGCCAGGTTCATCTCCGGCAATGGAACGCACGCTTCTATTGAAAGGCAAGGTTAAAGAGGCATACGACCTGGGAGACCGACTGGAGTTTCAATTCACTGACAATATCTCCGTCTTCGACAAGGTAATTCCGAGCACCATTCCCTTTAAAGGCGAGACCCTCAGCCGGGAGGGGGTCTACTGGTTTGAAAGGGCAGATGAAATGGGCATCAGGACACACTTTTTGCAGTATCTGCCGCCGGCCGGTATGCTCTGCAAAAAGGTGGATATCCTTCCCACGAATAGGATCACACCCCAATCCAGAAACTATCTGATTCCCCTGGAATGGATATGCCGCTGGTATGTGGCTGGATCCCTCTTCGACCGGGTAAAAGCCGGTGAGATAGCAGCTCAAGATCTAGGCTTTGCATCAGGGCATGTGGTGAAACCTGGAGAAGAGCTGCCCGAACCATTCCTGGAGGTCTCCACGAAGCTGGAGAAGACCGACCGACTTATTGCAAAGGAAGAGGCACTGCAGATATCCGGCCTCTCCCCTCAGGAGTACGAGGATGCCCGGGATATTGTTCTCAAGATCGATGAGGATATCAACCGCAGCGTTGCCAGTCGTGGCTTGATCCACGCAGACGGCAAAAAAGAGCTGGCCTTCGATATGGATCGACAGATAATGATCGTCGATGTCTATGGAACCGCAGACGAGGACCGTTTCTGGGATAGGAAGCGCTACGATGAGGGAGAGCTCGTTGATCTCTCCAAGGAGTATGTGCGCCAGTACTACCGTCAGACGGGCTACAAGGACCGGCTATACCAGGCCCGAGAAGAGGGAAAAGCGGAACCTGCTATACCCGCCCTTCCGAATGATGTGGTTGGGGAGACAAGCCGGATCTACATCAAGCTGTTCGAGATGATCACAGGGGAAAAGTTCAAGGCTAAGGGATGAGGTTAAGGCTAATTTTGAATAAGCGAAAATTTAAAGGAAATCTATCAAGGGATGATGATATGAAGAGAGTGCTATTGGTAATTCTGATACTTGCTGCCCTGGCTATATCCGGTTGTACCGAGAACCAGGATACGCCGGAAAAGAGCGTGGAAGACTTAAAGGCTTTATCCCTGTCCGCGGCAGAGAACCTGACCAGCTACAGTCTCAAGAGCACAATATCCAACATCAGAACGCTCAATGACAGAGGGGAAAATGCCACTGCAGAGAACGCAACCATAATAAAAGAGAGTGCGGAAACCACGGCCACTGTAAACCTTGCCGGCAAGCAGGCCCATGCCAGAGGCTCAACCACTATTGAGGTGGAGCATCGTGGATCGGAGAGGAACACCACCACCAATGAAGCAGATCTCTACCAAATGGGCAACTCGACCTACATTAGGGATAACGGCAACTGGACCCATCTCCAGGATCCGATGACAGCAGAGGAGATCTGGAAAGATGGCAGAAATAACCAGATAAAGGCCATGGCCGAGACCTTCAATATCTCTCAGGCGGAATTGGCTGGCTCGGAGAACATAAACGGCACCGACGCCTATAAGCTGCGAATCATAAACGGTGCGGCTGAGAGCGATGCCCTATATGAAACCGCTTTTAGCATGGCCGCCAATCTGGTCTCCTACCCCATGTTCATGCCCTCGGTCAACCGAACGGAGTTGAACGAGACAGGCAGGATGGAGAAGACCATCTGGATCTCAAAGAACACCTATATCCCCGTCAAGTACGAGAGCAAGACGAGCTTTAAAATGACTCCAATAATCGTAGCTGGCCTTGACATGAACACCAGCCAGATGACCATGTTCAACGAATCGATTGAGCTGGGAACAGTCGAGGTCAGCATGGAGTCGAGCGACATGTATTATGACTTCGACAAGCCAGGGACCATAGCCCCACCGACTGAAGCTCTAGAGGCGGTCATTGTTCGTCCGGTTTCGATTCGGCCAGAGGATAGCCAGCAGGCAGAGTGAGAAGGGCCGATAGACCGATAGCATCCAATATGAAGGATCCATTGCAGCGGCTTTTCCTCAGGGAAAAGCCCTCCCTCGCCGTCCTGGCCTTAAGCGAGATGGAGCCGGCCTATGCCGCCCAGATTGCCAAGCACATAGACTCCACCTTTCCCCATACCTCCAGCATCCTGGGCGAGCTGGAGGAGCAAGGGCTTATAATCTCCCGGCCAGAGGGTAGGGTCAGATTCCTGGTGCTGACCGACCGGGGAAGGCAGGTGGCAGGAGCATTGAGGGAACTGTCCGATCTATTGCATAAACCGGATGCTATGATGCAAAGATTGGAGAGGCTAAAAGAGCTGGCATCTTCTGCCGATGGGTCAAAGGATTATCTCATCCTGGGGCCCCTGCGCAGAGATCTGGCAAAGCTGATGGCCCTTGAGGACCCTAAGCTGCGACAGGGGGCAGAAGAGCTTGACCGCAAGATCCTCGCTATCCTGTCCCGATGACTATCTTCGGGTGATTTAAATCTGTTTTTTTGTTTTCATGTGACCTCGTTCATAGCCAGTTTTCTATCCAGCCATATTACAGAACCTATTGATATCGATTCAGTATTCAGTAACAAAAGTACAAAAGGTTTATCAGTATTCAAATCCAGCTATAGTAGGATATTTTTTTAGAGGGAAAAAGATGGCAAGGAGAACCAGGCTGGAGGTACTGAGCAGCATTCTGGAAATATGCAGTGGAGAAGGAGCGAGTAAGACCAGGATAGTCTATCAAATAAACCTCAATTTTAAGAATGCAGGAGTTTATCTGAAATGGCTGACCGATAAGGGCTATCTGGTTAAGGAGGGTAAAATGCATAAAATCACACCCGCAGGCAAGGAGATGCTGCTGGACCTCAAAGAGATCTGCAGCATACTGAACATTGAGGAGCACTGACTATTCCCCAATGACCTAATCAAGTTCGGATCACCAGGAACAGCATTTGATCTCCGACCTGCTTCCGGCATCTACTTTTGCCAGGGATTGATACAGAGCGCTATCACCGCATGGCAGCCATTGCATAGACTGCAACGATTCTATATTTGATGCCCGGGGAGGCTTGCCTACTACAACAAGGGCGGAGGAACTGGTAGATATGCTTTCGTTGCCCTCGGTGGAGCTACCAGATACCAGTGCTTTGACCTCGAAAAGGCCCTCCCTTTCCGCCACTGCCATGAAGCTCACCGTCCTTCTTCGTCCGGCGTCGATCCTTCGAATGCTCCATTTGACCACACCAGAATCATTCTCCAGGGTAGCAGTGGTGGAGTTGATGAAGCTCATGCCCTCAGGCAATAGAGCAGTGATGTTCGCGCTCATAGTATAATCAGCGGTGTTATTCAATATCAACCGGTAGCTTACAATCTTCTCGTCTACTGGGGAGAGAGTAGCAGTGAAGTCCAAGGGCAGCAATTCGGCAGGACAGCCGCTCCAATCCAAATCCAGGGTGGTGCTGTTGCTCACCCTGAGCTTGCGCTCTCTGGGCGTTCCCCGAGAGGAATAGACATAGATAGTGTTAGCCCTCGCCCGATTCGTATAGTTCTCTTTTCTGGTGATAACCTTGAACTGCATATCGATCGTGAACGAATCCCCCGAGCCTAGGGCTGGTATCGACCAGTTGCCATAGGTCCGGGCGAGCTCCATCGGCTCAACAGAGGAGCCTATGAAGCGGGTTCCCGAGGGAAATGTATCACGGACATATATAGGCGCAAACGTCCGATTCCCGTCATTGACCACAGTGACGGCGAATCTGAGGACATCACAGCGATCTGGATCGACATAACCCTGCTTGTACACAGACATATGGGGCGAGTCATACTTGGGAAGGATGAAGATCGTCCTGTCGATCTTGTAGTCACCAATATAATCATCCTCCAGCAGGGCAAGATCGGTGCTGTTGTTCCCTCGTCTGAAGACGGACTTCAAGCTGGCTTGGCCTATGAAGCTGGAGGATGTCCTCACCTCATTGGGCCATTTGACCTCGACCTCTTTCTCCAATTTCGCCAGGTTGGTATAGTGCTCCTCTGCATAGAGGCCATTGGTGGCGTTCAGCCCGAACCCCTCTTCCCACATATGAGATCGATTTGCCACTGAGTCATTAGAGTATGAATAGCCGGCTGGCATGTAGTCTAAGATGACATTCTTTCGGGCATAATCTCCCGCCTCGATGATTTCCTCCGCCTGATAGAGTCCGCTTCCCCTCTCATAGCTGGAATAGTCCTCACCCACCTTCTTGTATACATCCACATAGCCCGATTCGTCTGTGGAGTTCACTGCCCTCTGATATTCACCCTTGGTGATGGTTTCCTCAATATGGAATCCGCCCAAGTACTCCTCGGAGAGCTTAAGCTTATCTGAGCAGTATTCTACATTGGTCCTGCCGACCGAGTCTGAGCTGAGTTTCATCTTAAGAGATCCATATTTGGATTGGACCGCAACGTCCTTTGATATCGAGTTTCCATAAGTGGTGGACTGAGATGCCATTGATCCATCTTCGCCCCCCTCATTCATGCTCTTGATCGAGGACGATTCTGCCCATAAAGAGTCATAATATACAGTCCTATTGCCAGGCAGACCATTGAAGGTGCGGTTGTAGCGCATGGAAAGGGCATCCTTTTTCAGATCAATTCTGCTGACATTCATGACATCGTTTATATCCATCCGGAAAGAGGAATCGGCACTGTAATCGCCTGATCCATGCTCATGAGAGATAAAACTGCCGCCAACCGGATCGCCGCCTCGGTTCTGCAGGTTCAAATAGCCTCTGCCGGATACGCTGCCATCCATATTGAATATGACCGCCTTGCTCGTCGTCACATCGCATTGAACGCCGGAATTGGGAGCGCCTGGTGTGGATTCCATGAACATCCATTCAGATTCGCCATCTGGATATTTGCCCCAGGCGCAGCCATCCTCCTGGCTATCATATATGCTGATAGTGCGATCAACCTCATGATCAAAATCGTCCTCCAGGATTATGACTGCACCATAGTTGCTCAGCCATTTCTCCCCAAAGTACATCAGATAAAAATCTCCAGGAGAAAGTATAGTTCCCTCATCAATGAACTCCTTTCTGGATCGATCATCACTGGACATGATCGCCCAGCCGCTCACATCAACCTCCTCCTCGCCATTATTATATATTTCAACCCACTGGATCTCAGCATCATCCTCGATATAATCCAGCTCCACCTCGTTTATCACTACGGATCCAGAAGCAGAGGCAAAAGAGCATGCATTCAGAGCCAGCAGGATCAAAATATACATGAGCCTCATAATTCATGCTCGGATATCATCTCTCAGAATAAAAGAGCATACCTACCAATTGTAAGGATTTGTGGGCAGAATAATGCAATTTCATTTATCTCACCAATCCCCCGGGCGGACCGATGGGATCTGAAGAATTATGTTAGTCGCAAGATTGGTGAACCGATATGCTCAGACACAACCACAGAGACGCCGAGTAGCAGAGGCGATTATCTCTGCAGGACTTCATCTATATAATTCAGAGAAGAGCAAAAAAAATTGTCAAGCAAACCTGCCAGACGGACCCTGTCGCCAGGATATAACTTGGCCTTATATGCGCCGATCGGGATT